>JBLGAT010000078.1:0-12854 GCA_047612485.1 Psychroserpens sp. | reverse complement strand
TTTACTTTATATAATCGTTGAAACAATAGGCCATAAAAAAACCGCTATAAAAGCGGTTTTGTGCCCACGACAGCCCCGACGCTTCGGGGGAACCAGCACATGAATTATATAGTATTAGGGTGTTAGCACAGATGGTTTACTTTATATAATCTTTGAAACAATAGGCCATAAAAAAACCGCTATAAAAGCGGTTTTGTGCCCACGACAGCCCCGACGCTTCGGGGGAACCGGCACATGAATTATATAGTATTAGGATGTTCGCAAAGATGGTTTACTTTATATAATCTTTGAAACAATAGGCCATAAAAAAACCGCTATAAAAGCGGTTTTGTGCCCACGACAGCCCCGATGCTTCGGGGGAACCGGCACATGAATTATATAGTATTAGGGTGTTCGCACAGATGGTTTACTTTATATAATCGTTGAAACAATAGGCCATAAAAAAACCGCTATAAAAGCGGTTTTGTGCCCACGACAGCCCCGACGCTTCGGGGGAACCAGCACATGAATTATATAGTATTAGGGTGTTCGCAAAGATGGTTTACTTTATATAATCTTTGAAACAATAGGCCATAAAAAAACCGCTATAAAAGCGGTTTTGTGCCCACGACTGGATTCGAACCAGCACATCCTTGCGAACACCACCCCCTCAAGGTGGCGTGTCTACCAATTTCACCACGTGGGCTTATTAAGAGGATGCAAATATAAACATGTTTTTTTACTAAACCATTTCACTGGCAATGTTGTTGAAAATATTTTATTGCAATACCGAGGATTAAAAATCTTTTTTCTTGGCGATGCTTACCAGGCGCCAAATGGGTAAAATAACCCAAGTCAAAAGTAATGCCATTGAAACCATGTATCCTAATTTTGTTCCAAAAAACGACTTGAATACAGCCCCCGTATAACCTAAAAGGGCAGATATGTCGAGTTTTAAAAGTATCAAGGTTCTAGAAAGATCAATAGGGTTTAACATAGTCGCAAACAATGAAAATGAATCTAATGGATATTCCTCAAATAGTATAAGTGACATAAGAACTAGCCAAAAATCAATTAGTTTCTTCTTCTCGAGACCCTCAAGGTGGATTTTATTTGACCACAGAAAACAAGGATAGACCATTAATAGACATCGTTCATTTAATCGACGGGAAGGATCGTATAAATTCATGTATGTTGAGTATAAAGGAGTGTGATGAGGATAATCCTTGTCCTTTGCATAAATTGATTGGTTCTGCCAAAATGGATTTTCGGAAGAATTTACAAAAGACCACTATCAATGATCTGGTTCGGGATATTGGGGAACATAAGTCGTTCCTGCCACTATAGTGATTCTTATCTATCGCAGAAATATAATTAAATTAATTGTTCTGTCGGAGGTGATTGGTAAACGGATAGAAATTTTCGCTTTGCTAGAAAATAGATGCAACTATAAATCGGTTTTGGAATTTACTTTTCGGAAATATGGAAACGGCGTTGTTGCTGATGATTTGGACTTGGTTACCTGAATTACCCAATTGTAATGATTGTAAATTGAATAAATTAATATTTGTAGGAATTTTCTTAGTTTTGCCAAATTAATTTTGTACTTTATTCTTTATAATCAATATTATGAAACTCAAAACGGTTTGTATTATCGACGATGACCCGATATTCGTTTATGGTACCAAGGTGTTACTAAATTACAACAGTAGCTTTTGTTCCAATATCATTGTATTCGAAAATGGCAAGGAAGCTTTGGACGACCTAAGGTTTATGTTAAACACCAATAAGGAATTGCCGGAGGTCATCTTTTTGGATTTAAACATGCCTATCATGAACGGCTGGGAATTCCTGGACGAATTAAAAACGATGAATCTCAAAAAAAAGATTGGGGTATATATTGTAAGTTCCTCTATAGACAGAATGGATGAAGAGAAATCGAGAAATTATGATATGGTCATTGATTTTATAAGTAAGCCTCTAACGACAAACAAGCTACAGCAATTATTGATGGTCACGGTAGATAAAACGCTCTAGTCTTCAATTTTAAAAAAGAACAAATATTACAACCCCGTTTCCATTAGATACTAAAAATAAGAAAGCCCAAAAACATAATGTTTAAGGGCTTTTTTTAAATCATTTAAGATTTTGTGACCGGGCTGGGGCTCGAACCCAGGACCCTCTCCTTAAAAGGGAGATGCTCTACCAACTGAGCTACCAGGTCATTATTTCAGCGCAAGCGTATTGCTTGTTTGCGGGTGCAAATATAAGGGCATTATTTTATTTCACAAGCCTTTTTTCGAATAAATTTATTTTTTTTTGAAATCCCCTTTATTTGAATCATTTTTACCCAAAATTAAAATATGAAGATTGTTTTGGTTGGTTATATGGGCAGTGGTAAGACCACTGTGGGTAAGGAGTTGTCCAAATATTTGGGTTTCAGGTTTTTAGACTTGGATGCTTATATTGAAGATCGGACCGGAATGAAAATAGCTGCTATTTTTAAGGAAAAAGGAGAGCTTTTTTTTAGAAAATTGGAGCATCAATATTTAATGGAAGTCTTAGAAAAAAACTCAGATATTATTCTTTCCACTGGCGGAGGCACGCCTTGCTATAGCGGAAATATGGAGGTCATTTCCGGGCTTACAGAAAATGTATTTTATCTTAGGGTGTCCATTCCGGAGTTGGTAAAACGCCTTTCAAAAGAAAAGTCGCATAGACCTTTGATTGCCCACATAGAAGATGGGGATTTACCGGAATTTTTTGGAAAGCATATATTTGAACGTTCCCCTTTCTATTCCTTGGCAGCCCATACGATACCTAGTAATGGAACACCACAGGACATTGCAATGGAAATAAAATCGCGCTTACGCTAAAGAAACAGAGTCGTTCTTAGCCTTAAATTCAACTTTTATATGCTCTTGTAGGGATGTGGATAGGGAAATACCCTTGTAATCTGCCTTTACGGGATATTTTTTATGGTTTCTGTTTACCAAGACTGCCGTCTTCAGTTGTTTTAATGGGACCCTAAGAAAGTGGTGGACCCCATAGATCAGGGTAGTTCCCGAATTAAGGACATCATCTACCAATACCACAGATTTATTGGCATACTCCTCCTCTGGAATAGAGGTCTGTACGCCACTTGCCACTGGATTTTTTTTATCCATGGATACCATGCATAAAATAATTTCAGCATCCGTTATTTTTTGGAGCACCCTTCTAATTTTTTTTGCGAACAACAGGCCCCCACCTTCGATCCCGGCTAAAACTATTTCCGACTCTTCAACATTAGCCTCATAGATCTGGTATGAAATGCGTTTTATCTTATGTTGTATCTGTGCGTGTGATAGTATCTGGTTTTGCATGAGGTTTTTGTTTACGTTTCAAAGATAAAGAACAGTTCTTTATCTTTTCGCGGTTGAATGGAATTATAGGCCCTCTCCAGTACTTTTATATGGAAAGAGGGTTTAAAAAGGGTCTCGTATTCTTTTTTGCTGCCTCCAAATGGGGGGCCTGCCTCGGTCAAAGGGAAATCAAAGAACAAGCCAACGATTTTCCCTCCAGGTTTTAATAGGGCAGTCATTTTTTGAACGTAAGCTGTGCGAAGTTCGGGACGTAAGGCACAAAAAAAGGTCTGTTCCAGAATAAGGTCAAAATCGGTATGTGACAGTTCAAAGAAATCTGCTTGTATCAATCTATCCTTAGGGAAGTCTGGACATACTGTTTCAATCCGTTTTAAAGGTTGTTCGGCCAGATCAACCACATACACGTTTTTAAATCCCAATTTGTGTAAATAGGCAACCTCGTATCCGTGACCTGCACCAGGCACCAAAATTTTGATCTCCTTGTCCCTTAGCTGGTCTATATAAGTTTTTAATGGAGTGGAGATGTAGCCAATGTCCCATTTTAAGTCACCATTTTTATATTTCTCCTCCCAAAAGTCTTTAGTCAGTTTCATCTTTATAATCATCTATGTCCCTACGATCTTTTTTGGTAGGCCTGCCGGCACCCTTTTTACGGTAATAGTCTTTGGAGTATTTCAAAAGGTCGTTTTGGGCGAAGGCTTCCTTCGGGGTTGTGTCTACCCTATAGAGATCCACAAGTTTGGCACCTACTCTACTAGTAGGGATATCCAGTACGGTAAACTCGTAATTGATCTGGTCCTTGCGGACCACTACTTTATCTGTGGCATATACTTCACGTGATGGCTTTACCGCCTGTCCGTTAATTTTAATATGGCCTTTTTTGCAAGCCTCTGTAGCTATGGACCTGGTCTTGAAATACCGAATGCTCCAAAGGAATTTGTCTACCCGCATAAACTATTGAAATTCTTTATTGATGTCTTCCGCAAAAATAAGGGAAAATTGTATCTTGCGACCCTTAAAAAGAGATTCATGAGAGTAAACAGAATATTTTTACTGTTTTTATTGATAGGAATGGTTTGGTCATGTAAAAAGGATGACGGGCCAGGTTTGGAATCCATACCACCAAGGGCCTTGGATGAGGTGGTCTTGGAAAATGACGCAGCAATTAAGGAATTTTTGGAGACCCATTTTTACAACTACGAAGAGTTTGCCAATCCTACTGCAGAATTCGATTTTAAGATTAAGATAGATACTATTTCAGGGGATAATGCAGGTAAGACCCCATTAATGCAACAAGTACAATCGGAAACGGTTACCGTTAACAATACCGATCTTGGTCTTGAGGTTGAGCAAAGTGTGGAACATACCTATTACTACCTGATAGCCAAGGAAGGAGAAGGGGAACGACCTACTATTGCAGATTCTACCTTTTTAAAATACGAAGGCAGTTTATTGGATGGAACTGTTTTTGATGGGACTACAAATTACTCATGGCAGTACCTGCCATTTTTTCTTAGAGGCTATTCAAAAGGGGTAAGTCAATTGAGGGCAGGTAACAATATTGTAGTTAATGAGGATGGAACTTCAAGTATTACGAACAGTGGCGTAGGTCTGGTAATCATGCCTTCGGGCTTGGCCTATTTCAATAGTGTAAGTGCAGGAAGTATTCCACAGTATTCTCCGCTGATATTTACATTGGAGGCAGGATTGATGATTGCCAACACAGATTATGACAACGATGGAATTCCTTCCATATTGGAAGACTTAAACGGGGATGGTAATTTGACCAACGATAACTCCGATAGGGATGCTGAGGAAAAGGCGAGAACAGGTTTAGTGCCAAATCATTTAGATGGTGATGATGATGGTGATGGCACCCCTACCAGAGAGGAAATCGTAATAGACGCCAATGGCAATATTACCTTCCCTGATACCGATGGGGACGGTATTCCTGATTACTTGGATAAGGACACTAAGTAGTATTAATAATATTACTGTATACAAAAAAGCCCGCTACATGTAGCGGGCTTTTTTATGATTTATAAGAATGACTACATCTTAAAGGATAAACTCAAGATAAGTTGATCTGGCCTTGTGTCGATTCGATCACCAGTAGGCAAGTTGTTAGCTGAAAACACAGCTACTTCATTTTCACTGAAACCTCTTTCGTATCTCAGGTCCAAACCAAAATTTCCAAAGCTCAAACCAGCACCAATGTTCATCCCAACGGTAACGTCATTTTCCACATCACCAATGGTAACCCCATCAAAGTCGGTATCCAAAATGTACTGAAGGGCGGGCCCTGCAAAAACATTCAGAGGACCAATGATGTTTACTCCAACCAATAAGGGAGCGTCCAATTTGCTCATAGCTAAACTATTGTTTTCATAGTCGGACTTTGTTTTGGTGTACATCAATTCGGGTCTGAAATAGATTTTATCACCAATTTTGCCGAAGAATCCCAAGTGGTACCCTACATTTCTGTCTGGATTATTATAGGCCTGTTCAGCGGAATCAAAATAATCTCCGTTACCGGCATAGTTAAGACCACCTTTGATCCCAAAACCTGATCCATTTTGAGCGAATGCCGAAGTCCCGATCAAAGTAAAAACTGCTACTAAAAAAATTTTTTTCATAATATGTTTTGTTTTGTGAATGTCCTAACTCCAAAAAAGGTGCCAATCTCTATTTTCTTTTCAAAACTTTCACAGCGGCATTCACTATGGCTTTATTGTTCAATCCGTATTTTTCCATCAATTCTTCTGGAGTGCCACTTTCACCAAAGGTGTCGTTCGTAGCTACAAACTCCTGTGGTGCCGGGTGGTTCAAGGTTAATGTCCTAGCGACACTCTCTCCCAGTCCACCTAAGAAATTATGCTCTTCACAGCTGACAACGCATCCTGTTTTCTTCACAGATTTTAAAATGGCCTCTTCGTCCAATGGTTTGATGGTGTGTATATTGATCACTTCTGCTGAGATTCCTTGGGCCTCCAATGCTTCTGCGGCAATAAGGGCTTCCCAAACCAAATGTCCGGTAGCGATGATGGTCACATCAGTACCCTCGCTGAGCATTAATGCTTTTCCTATTTCAAATTTCTGGTCGGCCTGGGTGAAGTTGGCTACTTTTGGTCTTCCGAACCTCAAATAAACAGGACCTTTATAGTCAGCGATGGCTATGGTGGCCGCCTTGGTCTGGTTGTAGTCACATGGGTTGATGACCACCATGCCCGGAAGCATTTTCATAAGTCCTATATCTTCCAATATTTGGTGGGTGGCACCATCTTCCCCTAGGGTTACCCCTGCATGGGAGGCACATATTTTAACATTTTTGTCAGAATAGGCAATGGATTGTCTGATCTGGTCGTAAACCCTACCCGTGGAAAAGTTGGCAAAGGTACCTGTAAACGGAATTTTCCCGCCTATAGTCAATCCTGCAGCTATCCCCATCATATTGGCCTCAGCGATTCCTATCTGGAAAAAGCGCTCAGGATTCTCCTCTATGAACTTCTCCATTTTTAAAGAGCCGACCAAATCGGCACAAAGGGCAACTACATTAGGGTTTGTTCTACCCAGCTCTGTCAACCCGGCCCCAAATCCGCTTCGTGTATCGTTTTTTCCTTGATCTATATATTTTTTCATTTCTGTATTTCTTTAGTGTAATGTCCTACGGACACTTGTTTGTATAAAGTTTAGGATAAGATTAGTAGTCGCCTGACGTTTCTGGGTTCTGTGCCAAGGCTGTCGCCAACTGTTCATCATTTGGCGCCTTCCCGTGCCATGCATGGGTATACATCATAAAGTCTACCCCATGTCCCATTATGGTATGTAAAAGAATACAAACAGGTTTTCCCTTACCCGTTCTGCTCTTGGCTTCTTTTAAACCTTTCACGATGGCCTCTAGATTATTGCCTTCTTTTATTTCAAGAACATCCCATCCAAATGCCTCAAATTTCTTCTTTAGGTCGCCCATGGGCATTACATCATTGGTAGCCCCATCTATTTGTTGGCCATTGTAATCGATGGTTGAAATGATATTATCCACCTTTTTTCCGGCGGCATACATAATAGCCTCCCAGTTTTGGCCTTCTTGTAATTCACCATCCCCGTGCAAGGTATATACCAATTTGGAATCCTTGTTGAGTTTTTTCGCTTGCGCAGCCCCTAAGGCTACAGACATTCCCTGTCCCAAAGAACCGGAGGCAATCCTTACTCCAGGAAGGCCTTCATGGGTCGTGGGATGTCCTTGTAAGCGAGAATTTATCAATCTAAAAGTGTTCAATTCTTCAATAGGGAAATATCCTTTTCGCGCCAAAACACTGTAGAATACAGGAGAGATATGTCCATTGGATAAAAAGAAAAGATCTTCCCCAATACCGTCCATCTCAAATCCTGGCTTAAGTTCCATAACTTCATTGTACAGGGCCACTAAAAATTCTGTACAGCCTAAAGAGCCTCCAGGGTGTCCTGAGTTTACCTTATGTACCATCCGTACGATGTCCCTGCGTGTTTGTACCGTAATATCCTGTAATTCTTGTGTTGTTGGCATTTTTTTTATGTTGTTTTATAGTTTCCAAAAGTAAACGGTATCTTTTGCGTATACAAGTATGATTTGTTTTATTTTGTTAACCGTCAGGACAGTGGGTGAACTTTATTTTATTGTTAAGGACATTTGAGGCTTTGTTGATTATATTTGCCGTCTTAAACTAAGATTTGGAATTTACATTATTACATACAGACCCCAAGAGTAGAGCACGTGCCGGTAAAATGGTTACGGATCATGGAACAATAGAAACTCCTATTTTTATGCCGGTCGGTACCGTAGCCTCCGTAAAAGGGGTGCACCAGCGCGAATTAAAGGACGATATCAATCCGGATGTCATTCTTGGAAATACCTACCATTTATATCTCAGGCCCAAAACAAGGATTTTGGAACAAGCAGGTGGCTTGCACAAATTTATGAACTGGGACAGGAATATATTGACCGATAGTGGGGGGTACCAAGTATATTCCCTTTCCGATAATCGCAAAATCAAGGAAGAGGGTGTAAAGTTTAAATCGCATATAGATGGATCTTATCACGTGTTCACGCCAGAAAATGTTATGGAAATACAGCGCACCATTGGTGCGGATATTATCATGGCCTTTGACGAGTGTACCCCGTACCCATGCGATTACAACTACGCCAAAAGATCCATGCACATGACACATAGGTGGTTGGAGCGTTGTTTGACCCATTTGGACAAAACACCTTTTAAATATGGGTACACACAAGCATTCTTCCCTATTGTTCAAGGATCAACATATAAGGACCTAAGAAGGCAATCGGCAGAATATATAGCCGGAGTTGGTGCGGTAGGTAATGCTATCGGAGGATTGTCTGTTGGGGAACCTGCGGAAGAAATGTACGCCATGACCGAGGTGGTGACTGAAATTTTGCCTGAAGATAAACCTCGTTATCTGATGGGAGTGGGGACACCTATCAATATTTTGGAGAATATAGCCTTGGGAATCGATATGTTCGATTGTGTGATGCCCACGCGAAACGCTCGTAACGGGATGTTGTTCACGGCCCATGGGAGTATTAATATAAAGAATAAAAAGTGGGAAGATGATTTTTCCACTTTGGACGAAATGGGGATGACTTTTGTGGATACAGAGTATACCAAGGCCTATTTAAGGCATTTGTTTGCTGCCAATGAATATTTGGGCAAACAAATTGCTACCATACACAACCTTGGATTTTACATGTGGTTGGTGCGTGAGGCAAGAAAGCATATTTTAGCTGGGGATTTTTACGAGTGGAAAAATATAATGGTAAAACAAATGGATAAGAGACTGTAATGTTGACCATACTGGATAAATACATATTAAAACGTTATCTGGCAACCTTTGCAGTGATGTTGTTGCTTTTTATCCCCATAGGGATCATGGCAAACCTTGCGGAACAGATTGGTAAAATGATAGACAATGACGCTCCCTTGAACGAGATTGCCTTTTACTATCTAAATTTCACAATCTATATCGGTAGCCTATTATTCCCTATCTTTTTGTTTTTATCTGTAATTTTCTTCACTTCAAAACTGGCCAATAACACGGAAATTGTGGCCATTTTAAGTTCAGGGATTTCCTATGGACGTTTCTTGCGGCCTTATTTTATTGGAGCTTCCATTATTGCGGTCATCATGTTCGTCATGGGGATGTTTATTGTGCCCAACGCCAGTAAGGGGTTCAATGAGTTTAAATACAAATACCTGAAAAAGGGCAAACAGGATAGGGTGACCAGCAATATTTTCAACCAGTTGAATGAAAATGACTATATCTATGTGAGTAGCTTTGATCCGGCCAGGCAACGTGGTTATAATTTTACCTTTGAGCATTTTAATGACCAGGACCAGTTGGAGTACAAAATATCGGCAGGGAATATCCGATGGAAAGAAAAGGATAGTGTCTATGAGCTGACCTCCTATATGAAAAGAAAGCTGGTCAATAATAAAGAAGTGGTAGAGACCAAACGTAAATTGGATACCATCTTTAATTTTAAGATAGATGATCTTACGCCTGTTTCCTACATAGCGGAGACCAAGAATTTTTTTGAGCTGAACAGCTTTATCGATGCCCAAAGAAAAAAGGGGGCCTCGAACATTAATAGCTATGTTCTTGTAAAGTACAGACGATGGGCTCTACCTGTGACCGCCTTCATATTGACAGTTATTGCGGTTGCGGTTTCTGCCGCAAAACGCCGGGGCGGTATGGGTGTGAACCTTGCCTTTGGGATTGGGGTGGCCTTTGTCTACATCTTTTTTGACAAGGTTTTTGGAACCTTGGCCGAACAATCAGGATTTTCTCCATTGTTGGCAGTCGTTTTGCCAAATGTAGCCTTTGGAATCATTGGATTTTATCTATTGCTGAATGCCAAACGATAAACTCAAAAACTACCTTCATCTTCATTTTATTGTTTTTATTTGGGGGTTCACCGCCGTTCTCGGAAAACTGATAACCGTAGATGCCTTGCCATTGGTTTGGTACCGCATGTTTATGGCTTCCGGATTGATCTTTGTCTATATCGCCTACAAGAAATTTTCGCTACGGGTACCAACAAAAACATTGTTTGTCTTAATCATTGCGGGTGTGGTCATTACCCTGCACTGGATTACCTTTTTTAAGGCGATCAAAGTGTCCAATGTTTCCGTTGCCCTTGCTACCATGTCCACCGGGGCCTTTTTCACGGCACTATTGGAGCCCATTTGGTATGGTAGAAAAATAGTCTGGTATGAGATCCTTTTTGGTGTTGTCGTAATGTTAGGGCTATACCTTATTTTTAATGTGGAATCATCCTATGTGGAAGGGATTGTTCTGGCCCTTATATCGGCCCTATTGTCGGCCACCTTTTCCCTGATCAACGGAAAACTTATACAAAAGGAAAGGCCTTCGGTCATTTCTATTTACGAGATGGCCAGTGGGGTTGTGTTCCTGTCCATTTACTTGTTCTTTAGTGGAAGCTTTACAACGGAATTCTTTCAGCTTTCTTCTAATGATTGGATGTATATTTTTATTTTGGCATCCATTTGTACGGCCTATGCCTTTATTGCTTCTGTAAAGGTGATGAAATTCATCACCCCATATACGGTTATGCTGACCATTAATATGGAACCTGTTTATGGTATTGTTTTGGCGTTCATTATCTTAGGGGAAAGTGAGAAAATGGACCCCATGTTTTATATTGGCGCATTGGTCATTCTGTCCACTGTAATTGCCAATGGTATTCTTAAGAATTGGACAAGGTTAAAAAGTAGAAGAGTACGCTAAGGTTCTCCTTTAAAGTTTTATATTTGTCTGCTTTTATAATTTAAACAGTAGTTTCATGGAGTATTTGGATTTTGAACTTCCGATCAAAGAACTTGAAGAACAATTAGATAAGTGCATGATTATTGGAAAGGAGAGCGATGTTGATGTAACGGAAACCTGTAAGCAAATAGAGAAAAAGCTTTCAGAAACCCGAAAAGAAATCTACAAAAACCTTACAGCATGGCAAAGGGTTCAACTTTCAAGGCACCCAAATAGGCCATATACCTTGGATTATATCAATGCCATTTGTGGAGATACCTGGTTGGAACTTCATGGGGATAGAACCGTGAAGGACGATAAGGCCATGATTGGTGGTCTTGGCAAAATTGGCGACCAGAGTTATATGTTCATCGGTCAGCAAAAAGGATACAATACCAAAACAAGACAGTACAGGAATTTTGGGATGGCCAATCCCGAAGGTTACAGAAAGGCTTTGCGTTTGATGAAGTCCGCCGAAAAATTTGGTGTACCTGTGGTATGTTTGATTGATACTCCTGGTGCTTACCCCGGTATTGAAGCAGAGGAACGCGGACAAGGGGAGGCCATTGCAAGGAATATTTTGGAAATGACCAGATTGAAAGTGCCCATAATCGTATTGATCATTGGTGAAGGTGCTTCCGGTGGTGCCTTGGGAATAGGAGTAGGGGACAAGGTGCTGATGTTGGAAAATACATGGTACTCCGTAATTTCTCCAGAATCCTGCTCTTCCATTCTATGGAGAAGCTGGGAATATAAAGAACAAGCGGCAGAATCATTAAAACTGACCTCTGCCGATATGAAGAAGTTGAAGCTTATTGATGAGGTGGTCAAAGAACCGGCAGGTGGAGCCCATTCCAACCGGGAAAAAACTTTTGAAATCGTAAAAAATAAAATTACCTCCCATTATGGAGAGTTGAAAAAGTTATCACCAAAAGAGCTGGTGAATACCCGTATGGACAAATATGCCAACATGGGTGTCTTTAACGGCTAATAAGCACGTTTAAAAAACTTTCTAAAAATCTGGGGGAATCAAACTCCAGATTTTTTTCGTTATCAACACAATTTCGTAACTTATCAACACCCTGATTGTTAACTAATGGTGAACATCCTACGACCATAATAATTGTTAACTAAAGGTTAAATAGCATACTTTAGCATTCATGGAAAAATCAAGTCCAATTGTCGGTCGTAAAATAGACCAATCTGCTTTAATCAACCTAGAGAGAGGTAAAATACCACCTCAAGCAATTGATTTAGAAGAAGTTGTGATAGGAGCGATGATGATAGATAAGAAAGGGGTAGATGAGGTAATAGATATTCTACATCCCGATGTGTTCTATAAGGACGCCCATAGGTTTATTTATGAGGCTATCTTCAAACTGTTCGAGACCTCTGAACCAGTGGATTTATTAACCGTTTCTTCCCAATTGAAGAAAGACGGGAAATTGGAGGCAGCTGGAGGGGATTTTTATTTGATAAAACTGACCCAAAAGGTGGCTTCCTCTGCCCATATTGAGTTCCATGCACGTATTATCCTTCAAAAATATATTCAGCGCAGTCTGATAAAAATTTCAAGTGAGATCATCCAGGAAGCCTATGAAGATTCCACGGATGTATTTGATCTTTTGGATACAGCGGAAGCAAAACTGTACGATGTGACCCAGGGGAACCTAAAACGTTCCGCCG
>JBLGAT010000077.1:0-13234 GCA_047612485.1 Psychroserpens sp. | reverse complement strand
TTGCCGCAACCGGGGGGACAATGTTCAGAGATTTATCCCAAAAAACCCATCTATGATATTCCGGCATTTCCTGAAATCTTGGCTGGAGATCTTGTGAACAACCTTATGGAACAAATAAGACCTTTTAATGCGGGCTTTACTTTGGGCGAAAGGGCAGAAACCTTGGAAAAGTTGGATGATGATACGTTTATTGTGACCACGAATAAAGGAACAAAGCACCATGCACCTGTAGTGGTCATCGCAGGAGGATTGGGATCCTTTGAGCCTAGAAAGCCTTTGATTCCCAATATTATCAATTACGAAGATAAGGGGGTTAGCTATATAATAAAGGATCCAGAGGTATACCGCGATAAAAAAGTGGTGATCGCCGGAGGAGGTGATTCCGCATTGGATTGGGCCATTTTCTTAACTGACGTGGCATCTGAAGTTTCTTTGGTGCACCGTAGAAATGAGTTTAGAGGAGCCTTGGATTCTGTAGAAAAAGCGGCAGAATTGGCAAAATTGGGCAAGATCAGATTATTTACAGAGGCTGAGGTGGTTGCGGTACAGGGCGCTGATGCCTTGGAGGCAGTAGTCATCAAACACAACGATGCCGCAAAAGGGGAGACCTTTTTGGAAGTAAATGATTTTATCCCACTATTTGGATTGTCACCAAAACTGGGACCCATTGGGAACTGGGGCTTGGAAATTGAGAAAAATGCCATTAAAGTGGATAATTCATATGATTATCAAACCAATATCCCAGGGGTATACGCCATCGGCGATGTCAATACCTACCCAGGCAAGCTTAAATTGATCTTATCCGGCTTCCATGAAGCTGCAGTAATGTGTCAGAGTGCCTACCAACGCATCAACCCAGGGAAAAGATATGTTATGAAATACACCACTGTAGGCGGGGTTGAAGGATTTGATGGCACTAAGAAAGAAGCAAAAAAAGAAGTGGTACAAAGTATATTAGCTTAGATTATATTTGAATTAGTCTATAAACCTTCCAGATTGCAATATGTTTGGAAGGTTTTAAAAAAAGCCTACTTTCCTTGTTTTTAATAATGCTGTAACGTTACTTTGCAGCTAGTTCATAACCAAAACTGAAGACGTTATCAAGAAAGGCGGAGGGATTAGACCCATTGAAGCCTTAGCAACCCTTTTTTCAATCCCTTTTCCTAAAGGGCTGAACAAAGAAGGTGCTACATTCTAATCCATGTACCGTTCCTGTTAAGGAACGATTAGTACGGGAGTAGATAACTTAAAGAAAGACAACATTGTCTGCACCTTTCCTTACTTGATAATATAATTTTAATGGTCCTTTCGTAAAAACGATCTGGGCTCTGGCTTTGTCTTTTGTTACCACAATAAGACAAAAATTGCTATTTGTATTACCGTTGGATGTTTGGGAGAACACAAAGTGAAGATTATGAAGAATATCAAGGAATTGTTGAAAGAGCGTGTTTTGGTGTTGGATGGTGCCATGGGAACCATGCTACAACGCTATAAATTTACCGAGGAGGATTTTAGGGGCGAACGTTTTAAAGATTGGGGCCATCCCTTACAAGGGAACAATGACTTGCTTTCTTTGACCCAACCCGAAGCCATTGCGGAAGTGCATCGCAAGTATTTTGAAGCTGGCGCCGACATTGTGGAGACCAATACCTTTTCCGGTACGACCATTGCCATGGCCGATTACAATATGGAACCTTTGGTGTATGAATTGAATTATGAATCGGCACGAATTGCCAAAAAAGTGGCTGACGAATTCACCTCCAAGAATCCGGATAAACCGAGATTCGTGGCAGGGAGTATAGGGCCTACCAATAAAACGGCCAGTATGTCTCCAGATGTGAACGACCCTGGTTTCAGGGCGATTTCCTTTGACGCACTAAGAATAGCTTATAAGCAACAGGTAGAGGCATTATTGGATGGAGGTTCCGATCTTTTATTGGTAGAGACTATTTTTGATACGCTAAATGCAAAGGCTGCCTTTTTTGCAATAGAAGAGGTAAAGGAAGAAAGGGGCATAGAAATACCCATCATGGTCAGTGGGACCATTACGGATGCTTCCGGGAGAACCTTATCAGGGCAAACGGCCGAAGCGTTTTTAATATCAATAAGTCATATCCCGATCCTATCCGTAGGTTTTAACTGTGCCCTGGGAGCAAGTCAATTAGTGCCCCATTTGGAGGTTCTTTCTTCAAAGTCAGATTTTTTTGTCTCCGCACACCCCAATGCCGGATTGCCAAATGCCTTTGGGGAATATGACGAAACACCTGCCCAGATGGCCGATCAGATAAAGGAGTATTTGGAAAAGGGGTTGGTGAATATCGTAGGCGGTTGCTGTGGGACCACCCCAGCACATATCAGAGCCATAGCCGATCTGGTAGAAAATTTTAAGCCCAGAAGGTTGTTGGTTGAAAGTATATAGTTGAAGGATATGGAATATATAGATTTAGATGTTTGGAAAGAATCAAGGAAATTGGTAAAATATCTTTATAAAATAACCAACTCATTTCCACAAGCAGAGTTGTATGGATTAACAGCTCAAATGAGAAGAAGCGTGGTTTCCATACCGTCCAATATTGCAGAGGGTTGTGGAAGAAGGACTAACGCGGATACCATTCAATTTTTACATATTTCCCGTGGATCTTTGTATGAATTGGAAACACAAATATATCTGGCTTTGGACCAAGAATATATTAATGATGAAGAATGCGCTTTACTTTTAAAGCAAATTGAAACGAACAAGAAATTATTAAACGGGTTTATCAACTATTATAAAAATAAATAAATGATAGGGGATAAATTTTCACATACAACCGATAACCAACAACCATCAACCGCGAGGTATTTAAAATTATCGGGTCTTGAGCCCTTGGTCATCACTCCGGAAAGTAATTTCGTGAACGTGGGGGAGCGTACCAATGTGGCCGGATCCAAAAAATTCCTGCGTCTCATCAAAGATGAGAAATTTGAAGAGGCCTTGGATATTGCCCGCGCCCAAGTGGAAGGGGGTGCCCAGATCATCGATGTAAATATGGATGACGGACTTATCGATGGGAAGGAGGCCATGGTAAAATTTTTAAATCTTATTGTGGCCGAACCGGATATTTCCCGAGTCCCTATCATGATAGATAGTTCCAAATGGGAAATCATAGAGGCTGGCCTTCAAGTAGTCCAAGGGAAATGTGTGGTGAACTCCATCAGTTTAAAGGAAGGGGAGGCCGAATTTATCCACCACGCCAAATTGGTAAAAAGATATGGTGCTGCTGTCATAGTCATGGCTTTTGATGAGAAAGGACAGGCGGATAATTATGAGCGCAGGCTGGAGATCAGCAAGCGTTCTTATGATATTTTGGTGAACAAGGTTAAGTTTGCTCCAGAGAATATCATTTTTGATCTTAACGTCTTTCCCGTCGCTACAGGAATGGATGAGCACAAGCGTAATGCCCTCGACTTTATTGAGGCTACGGCTTGGGTAAAACAGAACCTTCCTCATTGCAGTGTTAGTGGCGGAGTGAGCAATGTATCCTTTTCCTTTAGGGGGAACAACCCGGTAAGGGAGGCCATGCATTCCGTATTTCTTTATCACGCCATAAAAGCGGGGATGAATATTGGAATAGTGAATCCTACCATGCTGGAGGTATACGATGATATTCCTAAAGATCTCTTGGAGCGCGTTGAGGATGTTATCCTGAACAGAAGAGACGATGCCACGGAGCGTTTGTTGGATATTGCAGAGACGGTGGTCGGTACTGCCAAGGAAAGCAAGGTAGATCTCACTTGGAGAACGGAAGCCCTGCAAAATAGGATAACTAGGGCCTTGGTAAAGGGAATAGACCAATACATCTTGGAGGATGTGGAGGAAGCCAGACAGAGTGTGGACAAACCCATCAAGGTGATCGAAGGCCATTTGATGACGGGGATGAACGTAGTTGGTGATCTCTTTGGAAGTGGTAAGATGTTTTTGCCCCAGGTGGTTAAATCGGCTCGGGTGATGAAAAAGGCTGTCGCTTATTTGTTGCCCTATATAGAAGAGGAAAAGTTGAAGAATCCCTTACCTGAGGGTAGCAGTTCCTCAGCGGGGAAAATATTGATGGCCACCGTAAAAGGGGATGTGCACGATATTGGAAAGAATATCGTGAGTGTGGTATTGGCTTGCAACAATTATGAGATTGTAGATCTTGGGGTCATGGTACCCCCAGAAAAAATTATCAATGCGGCCAAGGAACATAAGGTAGATATCATTGGTCTTAGTGGCCTGATCACCCCTTCCTTGGATGAAATGGTCCATTTGGCCAAGGAAATGGAACGTCAGAATTTTTCTGTACCTCTATTGATCGGGGGAGCCACTACAAGCAAGGCCCATACAGCGGTTAAGATAGATCCACAATATAAAAATGCCGTCATCCACGTGAACGATGCCTCTAGGGCCGTGACCGTAGTTGGGGACTTGTTGAAAAAAGAAACCTCGAGGACCTATATGGATTCCATTAAACTGGATTACGAGGAATTTAGAATTCAATTTGCCAAACGAGGGAAGCGGAAGGAGTATTTAGCTTTATCGGAAGCACGAACCAATAAATATAAAATTGACTGGGATACCAAGGATATAGTAGTGCCAAAAGAGCTTGGGGTACAGGTTATAAAGGATTTGGAGCTGCGAAAATTAAAGGACTTTATCGATTGGACCCCATTTTTTAGAAGTTGGGAACTGCATGGAAAATATCCAGCGATCCTAACAGACGAGGTAGTAGGAAAGGAAGCAACCGAACTTTTTAAGGATGCCCAAACTCTATTGAAAAAGATCTTCGATGAAAAATTGCTCACTGCCAAGGCGGTATTTGGGCTGTTTCAGGCAAACACCATTAATGATGATGATATAGAGGTGATTGTCCCACCGGACCATCATGCCAAAAAACATCAGAAAGACAAGAAATATGTGTTTAGGACCTTACGCCAACAATTGAAAAAACATGGGCGCAAACCCAATTTTGCCCTTGCGGATTATATAGCGCCTAAGGAATCGGAGATCCAGGATTACATGGGCTTCTTTTCCGTTTCCACAGGGTTTGGGACTGCCGAGTTGGCCAAAGCTTATGAAAAGGAATTGGATGATTACAATTCCATAATGATCAAAGCATTATCGGACCGTTTGGCCGAGGCTTTCGCAGAATATTTGCACAAGGAGGTCAGAACCAATCATTGGGGCTACGCCTCCGATGAGAGATTGACCAACCAAGAGTTGATCTCAGAATCATATAAGGGCATACGTCCGGCACCAGGGTATCCGGCCTGTCCCGACCATTTGGAAAAATTGACCCTTTGGAAACTATTGAGGGTGAAAGAGCGTATAGGTGTAAAACTCACCGATAGCTTGGCCATGTGGCCTGCAGCCAGTGTAAGCGGCTACTATTTTGCCCATCCCAAGGCCAGGTATTTTGGGGTAGGGAAAATAAAGGATGACCAGGTGTATGATTTTGCCAAGCGGAAGGGAATTTCAGAAGAAATGGCCGAAAAATGGTTGTCGCCAAATATCGCAGATGATTGATAAAACCATTTGGGAAGCTAAGTTTTTGCGTTAGGGATAGAAGCGATATCATTTTTATGATGGACTATAGGCTATCGAAAATACGGATGCGTTCAACATAAAAATATAAAGCGGATAGCGCGTTAAAACGCCCAAAGAAAATTAGTAACAAAGAAATACTACTCCGAACAAGCCGTATCTTTAGAAAGCAAAGGCAGGGGAAAGGACATGAAAGTAACAGATCATATAAAAAACGCGAAAGGAAAAACCTTGTTCTCATTTGAGATCATACCTCCGGTCAAGGGTAAGAATATTCAGGAGCTATATAACAATATAGACCCATTAATGGAATTTAAGCCCCCCTTTATAGATGTCACCACTTCAAGGGAAGAATATGTATATATTGATAGGGCTGGCCTTTTGGATAAAAAACTGACCCGCATGCGCCCCGGAACTGTCGGGATCTGTGCTTCCATTAAGCATAAATACGATGTGGATACCGTACCACATGTCCTTTGTGGGGGGTTTACCAAGGAGGAAACAGAATATCTATTGGTGGATTGCCATTATTTGGGGATCCAAAATGTAATGGCCCTCAGGGGAGATGCCATGAAGGAGGAAAAGTACTTCAATCCTGTTCAAGGAGGCCATACCTATGCTACTGGGTTGGTAAAACAAATCCATAACCTAAACCAGGGAAAATATTTGCACGAGGTTATTGAGACCGATGATTGTGCCGACTTTTGTATAGGGGTGGCCGGTTATCCGGAAAAGCATCTGGAGGCCCCCTCTTTGCAATCCGATCTAAAAAGGTTGAAGGAAAAGGTAGATGCAGGGGCGGACTATGTGGTGACCCAAATGTTTTTTGACAACCAGAAATATTTTGAATTTGTGGAGGCTGCCAAGGCCATGGGCATCAATGTCCCCATCATTCCTGGAATTAAGCCCATTGCAATAAAAAAACACTTGCAATTGTTACCGCAGGTTTTCCGGATAGATATTCCACAAGAGTTGATAGACGCAGTGGACGATTGTAAAAACAATGTCGCGGTACGTCAGATAGGGATAGAATGGGCCATTAGACAATCCAACGAGCTAAAAGCGGCTGGAGTGCCCGTGCTACATTATTATTCCATGGGGAAATCGGATAACATCAAGGCGATAGCCAAAGGCGTATTTTAGGAGATTTTACGTTATTAAAAAGCGTCAGTAGAGTGGCACAAGTCGGATTCTTTTGTAAGAATTGGCATTTTCAATGTCCAACGATTTAAATCTATTTCATATTTTTACGCCCCATGATTCGAAACCTATTTCTAGCCTTCTTTTTTATTGGTGCCCTTTGCTTTTCACAGACCGAGATTTCCACTGAAAAATATACGGTAGATGCCAATCAGTTTTATGGTTCCGTAATTTTGCACAACCCGGATATCTCCCATTTGATCTCTGCCCATCCTGCGGGCTTGATCCTTGGGGTGAATAGGAAGACTTACGGCCATGAACAATGGGAGGCCGAGTACAATTATCCTGATGTGGGCTACTCGTTCATTTATCAGGATATGAACAATAGTACCCTGGGAAAGAACTATGGGCTGTACGGTCATTATAATTTTTACTTCCTCAATAGAAACCTACAATTCCGAATTGGGCAGGGTATTGCCTATAATACGAATCCTTATGAAAAAGCGGAAAACTTTAGGAACAATGCTTATGGATCGGACTTTTTGAGCTCCACCTACCTAATGTTGAACTACCACAAGGAGAATATTTTCAAGGGTTTGGGGTTTAAGGCCGGTCTTTCGGTGATACATTATTCCAATGCTAATTTTAGGGCCCCGAACACCTCCACCAATACCTTGGCCTTTAATGCTGGGCTTGTATATGACCTGGACGGAGGGGAGATTATAGATTACCTCCCTACGCAGGAGAGAGAGAAAGTTTTAGAACCGATCCGCTACAATTTTGCCTTTAGGACGGGACTAAATGAAAGTGATGTGATCAATTCCGGACAGTATCCTTTTTATGTTTTTTCGGCCTATGCCGACAAAAGATTGGGGAGAAAAAGCGCTCTTCAATTGGGAGGGGACATATTTTTATCTAAATTTTTAAAGGAATTGATCAGATACCAATCCTTGGCCTTTCCAGAATTGGAGGTTTCAGCTGATGACGATTATAAAAGGGTGGGGGTATTTGTGGGTCATGAACTATTTATAAATCAAATGTCAGTCATCTCGCAATTGGGGTATTATGTGTATTACCCCTTTGATTTTGAAGGAAGGGTCTATAATAGAATTGGGCTAAAACGCTATTTCGGAGATAATCTATATGCGGCCATATCCTTAAAATCCCATGGCGCAAAAGCGGAAGCAGTGGAATTCGGGATCGGGATTAGGTTATAAAATGAGTCCATGTGATGGCAGGTTTAAAAAAAATATTCGATATCGGTAAAACCAAGAATGATGTTCAAAATATTGAAAGTAACACCTTATTTATTGTTGGTTCTCCTTATCTCATGTAATGGAGAAAACGCACCCGATTGTTTTCAAAATGCAGGCAATTTGGTTTTGGAAGAAGTGGTTGTTCCTGAATTTAACAAAATAACGATCTACGATAATGTTGAATTGATCTTGAAACAGGGAGATGAAACCAAGGTAGAAATAGAAACGGGAGAGTTCCTGCGCAATGAAGTAACAGCCGAGGTAGTTGATGGGCGATTGTTATTGCGGGATGAGAATGATTGTAATTTTACCCGGAAATATAATCTTACCAAGATATTTGTAACGGCACCAAATATTGTCGAGATAAGAAGCAGTACGGGATTTCCTATATCCAGTGATGGAGTTCTGAATTACCAAAACTTAACCTTGTTGTCAGAGTCCTTTACGGTTCCCGATGCAGAAAATACAAGCGGTTCTTTTGATTTGGAGTTAAATGCCGAAACGGTTCGCATCGTTTCCAATGGGATATCCTATTTTAGGTTACGAGGGAATGCCGTGAACTTCAACATTGTTTTTGCTGCCGGCGACTCCCGTTTGGAGGCAAAGGAATTGATGGTGGACAATATTAGTTTGGACCATAGGGGAAGCAATGATATGCTCTTACATCCCATGCAATCCCTGAAAGGCACCTTGAGGGGTACGGGAGATGTTATTAGTTATGAACGACCATCGGTGATAGAGGTGGAGGAAATTTATAAGGGCCGACTCATATTTAAGGATTAGGGTGTTAATCCAAACGCTTTTAAATGGACCGACTTATACTTATCTTTAGTTGCATATGAGGTTTTCACTTTTTACATATCTGAAGGATCTTTTTGTGTCCAAAAGGATATTAAGAAAAGGTATTGTGCAAGAAAATTTGGTTCAAGCAGATATTTTATTGCAAAATCTCATTGAAGAAAAGAAGATACCGGGTTTGGCCGTAACGGTTTTAAAAGAAGGGGATACTATTTTTCAAAAAGGGTACGGTTATGCCGATTTGGATACCAAAAGTAGGGTGGACCCAAGGAAAACGATGTTTAGAATTGCCAGTGTCTCCAAGCCCTTAGCCGCCACAGCATTGGCCTATATGGTTGAAGATGGTTTGATAGATCTGGATGCCTCCTTTTATGATTACGTACCCTATTATCCAAAAAAAAAATACGATTTCACCATTCGGCAATTAGCCGGTCACACCGCAGGAATAAGAGGGTATCAGGGGAAGGAACATGGGTTGAATAAGCCATACTCAATAAAGGAAAGCATCGAAATTTTTAAGGAATCTGATCTGCTCTTTGAACCCGGAACCAGTTACCACTATAATAGTTTTGACTGGGTGTTGGTCTCCCTTGCCATGCAGGAGGCCAGTGGTATCCCGTTTGATGAATACGTCAGGGAAAAAGTCCTACTTCCTTTAAAATTATACAACACAACACCTGAAGTTGCCCATAAGCGGTATTCCGGGGCGGCAACCTTCTATTCCAAGAACAGGATTGGTTTCAGGAAGGCCATTCCCGTTAATAATTGGTACAAACTGGCAGGGGGCGGCTTTCTTTCCACCTCCGAAGATATTGCCAATTTTGGTAATGCCTATCTTCAAAAAACAGTAGCAAATGGTCATCCTTGGTCCCAATTTGTAACCTCCGAAAGGGTGAATGGGAAGCCCACCTTCTACGGGTTGGGATGGCAGGTGAGTCGGGATAAAAAGGGAAGACCTTTTTATGGCCATGTTGGCAATGGGGTAGGGGGCTATTCCAATCTCTTCATATATCCAAACCAACACGTGGTGTTCTCTATTTTGGTGAACTGTACGAATCCGGAAATTCAGCAAGAATTGGATGAGGTTGTGGATGAAATACTAAATAATCTGATAGCATAGATGAATGTGTTTTTGGATGGCCTGACTTTCCAGTTGGATGACTTTTTTACATTCCTCCAAAAAGTTTCTTTATATTTATGCGAACCGACCAAAATGGAATAGTTATCCTGATAATTATTTTAATTTGTGTCGGGTATAAAGCATAAATAATTCAACTAAACCACTATGATGAGCACCGTTCGTTTACTCCTGTTTACCTTTCTTTTGATGCCTTTGTTTTTATATCCACAACGAGGCAAAAAGAAAAATTCCGTACCAGAAACGGTACTTGTCGATAAAGATTTTCACCAGCTCAAATGGCGTAATATAGGCCCCTTTAGAGGCGGCAGAAGTGTTGCCAGTACAGGTGTAGTAGACCAGCCAAGGACCTATTATATGGGTTCTACGGGAGGTGGGGTCTGGAAAACAGAGGATGATGGCATTACATGGAAAAATATTTCCGACGGATTTTTTAAGACGGGGACCGTTGGTGCCATTGCCGTTGCCGAAAGCAATTCCAATATTGTGGTGGTTGGTATGGGGGAACATGCCGCCAGAGGGGTGATGACCTCAATGGGGAACGGGGTTTATAAATCTATGGATGCGGGTAAAACCTGGAAGCACATCGGCCTTGAGAACAGCAGGCATATTTCTGATGTTGTCATAGACCCCAAGGATCCAAATATTATTTTTATTTCCGCCCAAGGGGCTCAATATGGCGCTTCATCAGAAAGAGGTGTATACCGCTCCAAGGATGGGGGCGCCACCTGGGAAAAAGTACTTTATGTAAATGATCTTACAGGGGCATCCTCTATAAGTATGGATATGAACAATCCCTTGATCCTGTATGCCAGTATGTGGGAACATCAACGGTTTCCATGGACCATGGTTTCTGGGGGAGAAGGTTCTGGCCTTTATAAATCCATGGACAGTGGTACCACGTGGGAAAAGATGAAAGAAGGATTGCCCAAGGAAATGGGTAAATCAGGTATTTCGGTATCACGTGCAAATTCTGATAGGGTATATGCAGTTGTAGAGGCCGAAGGAAAGCAAGGTGGGGTCTATCGTTCCGATGATGGCGGAAAAAAATGGAAACAAACAAGTAAGGACAGGATCAATATCGCTCGGTCATGGTACTATATGGAAATTTTTGCGGATCCCCAGAATGAGGATTGGGTGTATGTGCTTAACGCGCCTGTGACTAAATCCATCGATGGAGGCGCAAATTTTAGTCCCATGTCCACACCCCATGGGGACAACCATCATTTGTGGATACACCCTAAGAACCATGACATCATGATCAACTCAAATGACGGAGGGGCCAATATTTCCAATAATGGGGGCAAGAGTTGGAGTACTCAGGAAAATCAGCCTACCGCACAATTTTACAGGGTGATAACCGATAATTTGGTGCCCTATAATATTTATGGGGGGCAACAGGATAATTCCTCCATATCCATTGCGAGCAGGACAACGGACAATGGAATCGATTGGAAGGACTGGCAACCGGCTTCCGGTTGTGAAAGTGCTTATTTGGCCTTTGATCCCAACAACCCTGATGTGATTTATGGAGGATGTTACCAAGGGATCATTGAAAAATTCTATAAGGCTTCACAGCAATCAAAATCGATTAAAGAGTACCCTGAATTGGGGTTGGGGGTAGTGCCAAGCGATTTTAAGTTCCGTTATAATTGGAATGCCCCGATCATTGCCTCTCCCCATGATGTCAATACCATTTATCATGCAGGGAACGTCGTTTTTAAAACCATGGATGGCGGCACAACCTGGGAGACTGTTTCCGGCGACCTCACCAGGAATGATAAAAGCAAGCAAGGGCCTGGAGGCGGTCCCTATACCAACGAAGCCGCAGGGGGTGAAAATTACAATACCATCATGTATTTAGTGGAATCACCTCATGAAAAAGGCTTGCTTTGGGCCGGTTCGGATGACGGACTTGTGCATATCACCAAAGATGGTGGTGCTTCATGGCAAAATGTGAGTCCAGCTGGTTTGGGAGAGGGTATTGTCAACCATATCGAAGTTTCACCCCATGATCCTGGAACGGCATACGTGACCGTTATGAAATACAAATTTATGGACCTTGCCCCTTACATCTTTAAAACAACAGATTACGGTGCTACATGGACGAAGGTGGTCAATGGTATTTCCGATCCGCATACCTTCGTAAGGGTAGTGAAAGAAGACCCGAAGAAACCGGGACTGCTTTATGCGGGGACGGAGACCGGTCTTTATATTTCTTTCAATGCTGGGGTCAATTGGCAACCTTTTCAATTGAATTTGCCTGTTGTGCCCATCAACGATTTAACGATACAAGACAATGATCTGATTGCCGCCACGGCAGGAAGATCGTTCTGGATTCTGGATGACCTTAGTGCCATTCAAAATACAGATTTTAATAAGGAAAGTGTTGCACTTTTCAAACCTAAGGATACCTATTTACTTTTCGGTGGTAGCAGCGATGAGCCAGTTCCTGGAATAGGACAGAACCCTAAGCAGGGCGTTACCATGGATTATTACCTGCCCAAGGCAGTGGATAGCTTGGATTTAAAATTGGAAGTTTTTAAAGGGGATAAGCTCATCAGAACCTATACCAATAAAAAACCAAAGGATTTTAGATCATGGCCAGGAGGACCTTCCAAACCGGAGTTGCTTTCCTCTAAAAAAGGATACAATAGATTCACTTGGGATTTTAGGACCGAAGATCTACCCGTGGTGGATAAGGTATTTTCCATGGGAGGGAATAGTGGATACAGGGTAGGTCCAGGAGCGTATTCTTTAAAGCTTATGTTGGACGGAAATGTTTCTGAGACTACGGTAACCGTTATGGCAAATCCAAATATAGAGGCTACTACCAATGATTATAGCGAACAGCAAGGCATATTGGCCACTATAGACCAGACCATTCAGGATATGCATGTAGCTGTTAATCAGATGCGATCTGCCAAAATTCAGATTCAGGCCTATAAAAAATTGCTAGAGAAAAACACTACGATGACCGGCACCAAGGAATTGGTGGTTATGGGAGACTCGCTGGTAAACCGTATAGCAACTTGGGAAGAGAACCTGATACAACCAAAACAGGAAACCTTCCAGGATGTCATCAACTTCAACAATAAATTAAGCGCCCAATTGTTGCATTTGAAAGGTTATATTGATGAAGCCTTTCCAAAAGTGACCCAAGGAGCCAAAACTAGATTGAACGATTTATTAGGGCAATGGAATACATTTAAAAAAGAGCACGATGCCATTGTAGTTACCGAAATGAAGGCGTATAACGACATGTATCAATCATTGGAAATCCCCGCTTTGATCATGGGCAAATAGTATATTTTTTAGATCCATCGGAACTTCAAAAGTAGA
>JBLGAT010000076.1:0-13508 GCA_047612485.1 Psychroserpens sp. | reverse complement strand
CAGCACTTTCAGGAATGATATTAAAACGCACCCCACTGTTGATCTTGCCTACGGTTATAACCGCGGCTTCATTGGTAAGTTCTGCCTCTCTACTGATGATGGTCTGTAGGCCATCTATAATTTTAGCGCTGATTACTATGGGATCTACTCCAGACCATGGTTGCGATCCATGGCTCTGTTTTCCTTTCACGTTGATCACAAAGCGTTGTGCGGCAGCCATGGTGCCACCAGATTTATAGCGGATGGTTCCTACCGGAGTGGCAGAATTGATATGAAGTCCAAAAATGGCATCCACTTTAGGGTTTTCCAAAACACCCTCTTTGATCATCAAAGAAGCTCCACCTTCTTCCCCAGGAGGTGCGCCCTCTTCAGCGGGTTGGAAAATGAACTTTACCGTACCCCTGATCTGATCCTTGTTTTTGGAAAGTACTTCGGCAACGCCCATTAATATGGCAGTATGGGTATCGTGTCCACAAGCGTGCATCACTCCAACCTTTTCTCCCAAGAAATCGGCCGTAACGGTAGATTTAAAAGGGAGGTCGTTGCGCTCAACCACGGGAAGCGCATCTATATCTGCTCGTAATGCCACAACCTTGCCCGGTAAATTGCCTTTAAGGATACCAACAACCCCAGTTTTTGCCACACCAGTTTGTACCTCAATACCCAAGGATGTAAGGTGGGTAGCTATTTTTTCGGCTGTTTTGTATTCACGGTTCGATAATTCAGGATGCTGGTGAAAATCTTTTCTCCATTCGATCACCTTGTTTTCAACGGACTTGTATTGTGCGTCCAAATTAGGCCCTTGTGCGGAAGCAAATGCTCCCATAAGGATAAGTCCTAAAAATGCTTTGTTTTTCATATTTGTGTTTAATTATAATTTTAGAATTGTGTAGCCCTCCCCGTTGAGTTGTATCAAGGCCGTCATGGCAGAAAGTGAAATTTGAACCCCAGGGATCAGTTCGGATCTATCGAAACCTCTAGAAGCGGCCGACTGACCACATATAATGACTTGCACATCGGCATCCAAAAGGTCCTTTACCAAATTTGAATTTGGATTGTCCCTCTGATACCTTGTCTGGTAGGCTGTATTGTTCAAAAGGTCTTTGGCCGCTTTGCTATGGACAACAAGGGCTACCATTAATTGGTCTTTGGGTACTCCAGCCTGGACGTGCATGTTCAAAAATCTGGCTGCCGTTTCAATGGCTAGGTTAAGTTCGTTCATATCATCTGAACTACTGGTCACATCAAAAACCACTTTGAATGTTTTATTGATATCAACTATTACGTCCGGATTTTCCACTCGATAGACCTTACCGAACCCCTCAATGATTGGTCCTGAATTTTTGGTCTGGGCGAAGGTGTTATTGGAAGGTATTATGAGCATTAAAAATAGGGCTGAAATCAATATTCTTTTCATGGGAGGCTGTTCAAACGCTAAATATATTTAAAAATCAGAAGACACGTTGTTAATGTTCATAATAATTAAAGGATGATTTTTGGATAAAGTTATTTATGGTTAATTTCACAGTTCCTTAGGAATTAAACCAAAATACATTGGAAAAATATTTAAAAGCTCTGAATGAGGCCCAAAAAGAGCCAGTTCTGCACAAGGATGGTGCATTAATGGTAATTGCTGGAGCCGGTTCGGGAAAAACAAGGGTATTGACATACCGCATCGCTTATTTAATGGATCAAGGGGTTGATGCCTTCAATATATTAGCCTTGACATTTACCAATAAAGCGGCACGGGAAATGAAAAAACGTATTGCCGAAATTGTAGGGAGTTCCGAGGCCAAAAACCTATGGATGGGAACCTTCCATTCTGTTTTTGCCAAGCTCTTGCGTTTTGAAGCTGATAAATTGGGATACCCAAGTAACTTTACCATATATGACACACAAGATTCCCAACGGCTCATTGCCTCCATTATTAAGGAAATGGGGTTGGACAAGGATATCTATAAATACAAACAGGTACAAAACAGGATATCTTCCTATAAGAACAACCTGATCACCGTTAAGGCCTATTTCAATAATCCAGAATTGGTAGAGGCCGATGCTATGGCGAAACGTCCACGGATAGGGGAAATATACAAGAACTATGTAGATCGCTGCTTTAAGGCCGGTGCCATGGATTTTGATGACCTGTTATTGAAGACCAATGAACTGCTGACCAGGTTTCCCGAGGTCTTGATGAAGTATCAGAACAGGTTTAAATATATCTTGGTGGATGAGTACCAAGATACCAACCATTCGCAATATTTGATCGTAAAGGCCCTATCGGACCGCTTTCAGAACATCTGTGTGGTTGGGGACGATGCCCAGAGTATCTATTCTTTCCGTGGTGCGAATATCAATAACATCCTCAACTTTCAAAAGGATTATGAAAATGTTGTGATGTATCGTTTGGAGCAGAATTATCGCTCCACAAAGAATATCGTAAATGCAGCTAACTCTATTATTGCAAAGAACACCAAGCAGCTCGAAAAGGTAGTTTGGACGGCCAATGAAGATGGCGCCATGATCAAATTGCACCGCAGTACCACCGATGCGGAGGAAGGAAGGTTCGTAGCGGAATCAATTTTTGAACACCGCATGCAAGAACAGTTGCTCAACGGAAGTTTTGCAGTACTTTATAGAACCAATTCCCAATCACGTTCCATAGAGGACGGGTTGCGGAAACGCGATATACCCTATAGGATTTATGGTGGACTTTCCTTTTATCAACGTAAGGAGATAAAAGATGTACTTTATTATTTGCGATTGGTGTTAAACCCGAAGGACGAAGAAGCACTGAAACGTGTCATTAATTTTCCAACTAGGGGAATTGGCCAAAGCACCATGGATAAGTTATTGGTGGCCGCCAACCACTATGGTCGTTCTATTTTCGAGGTTATGGAAAACCTGGATAAAATTGATCTCAAGATCAATTCAGGCACTAAACGCAAATTGGAGGATTTTGTCACCATGATCAAGAGTTTCCAGATCACAAATGAAAATTACGACGCTTTTGCAATTGCGGAGCACGTATCCAAAAAGACTGGACTGCTGTTGGAATTTAAAAAGGACGGAACGCCCGAGGGTATCGCCAAAATGGAAAACATTGAGGAATTGCTCAATGGAATGAAAGATTTCGTGGAAGGCCAAAAAGAAATTGCCGATGCTACCGGAAACTTGGGGGAATTTATGGAAGACATTGCTTTGGCAACAGACTTGGACAAGGATACCGCAGATGAAGATAGGGTAGCACTAATGACAGTGCATATGGCCAAAGGGCTCGAATTTCCATACGTTTATGTTGTGGGAATGGAGGAAGACCTTTTTCCATCGGCGATGAGTATGAACACCAGAAGTGAGTTGGAGGAAGAAAGGCGATTGTTCTATGTGGCCCTTACAAGAGCTGAGAAACAGGCTTATCTGACCTATACACAAAGTAGGTATAGGTGGGGAAAGTTGGTGGACGCTGAACCCAGTAGGTTTTTGGAGGAGATAGATGAAAAATATGTAGAGAACTTAACCCCGGTAGATAACTACCGGTATAAATCTTTCATTAATTCGGATATTTTTGGGGATGTGGACAAGAGTAAGCTAAGACAAGTGAAGCCACTTTCCAGTACCCCGCCCACCAGTCATAAGCCCAACGAGAACCAACTTAGGAAATTACGCAAACTAAAACCAGAATTGGCGACCCCCGTGGGCAATACCAATGAGGTAGATCCCAATTTAGCGGAGGGTTGCTTGGTGAACCATACCCGTTTTGGAAGGGGGACCGTCTTAAAAATAGAAGGTATTGGCAACGATAAGAAGGCTGAAATAAAATTTGATAAAGGGGATATCAAGAACCTTTTGCTCCGTTTCGCAAAATTGGAAGTCCTGTCATAAATTAAGGAGGCAAAACAATGGCAGAATTTATAAAAATATATCCAGAAAACCCCAATCCAAAGGAAATCAAGAAAGTAGTTGATGTCCTAAGAAAAGGCGGCTTGATCATTTATCCTACCGATACTGTTTATGGTTTGGGTTGTGATATAACCAACACCAAGGCCCTAGAAAAAATAGCCCGTATCAAGGGCATTAAATTGGATAAGGCCAATTTTTCATTTATCTGTGCCGACCTAAGTAACCTATCCGATTATGTTCGTCAGATTAATACGTCCACCTTTAAAATTTTAAAAAGGGCACTCCCAGGGCCCTATACCTTCATCCTTCCAGGAAACAACAACCTACCCAAGGAATTTAAAAAGAAGAAAACTGTAGGTATCAGGATACCCGACAATTCAATAGCCAGGGCCTTGGTCGTGGAATTGGGGAATCCCATAGTATCCACTTCCATCCGTGATGAAGATGAACTTTTGGAATATACCACTGATCCGGAATTGATTTTGGAAAAATGGAATAATCTGGTGGATATTGTTATCGATGGGGGCTATGGGGATAACGTTGCTTCCACCATTATAGATTTGTCCGAAGGAGAACCCGAAGTGATCAGGGAAGGTAAGGGAAGCTTGGATATTCTCTAAACTATACAGAACTCTTTAATGTTTACTGACCATAAAAAATAAAAAAAGCCGCAACTTATTGTTGCGGCTTTTTAGTTTTATATAAGAACTGTTCTTATTTGTTGATCTTAGGATCTTTCATTCCTTCTTCAATCATGCTGTAAAACTGGTCAATTTTAGGAAGAACTACGATTCTTGTTCTTCTGTTTTTTGCCTTATCTGAAGAAGATAAAGGAATATATTCCCCTCTACCTGCTGCAGTCATACGAGCTGGGTTCACACCAAAGTCTTTTTGTAGGATACGAACAACTGCTGTTGCTCTTTTCACACTAAGATCCCAGTTATCCAATAAAACTCCAGAGTTGTAAGGAACTGAATCTGTATGACCTTCAACCATAAATTCGAAATCTGGTTTGTTGTTCACAACTTTAGCAACTTTGCCCAATACTTCTTTAGCTCTTGTAGTTACATTGTAACTTCCGCTGCTAAATAATAATTTATCAGAGATAGATATGAAAACAACTCCTTTTTCTACGTTAATTTCGATATCCTCGTCATCTAAGTTACCAAGAACACCTTTTAAGCTCTGAACTAAAGACAAGTTTACAGAATCCCTTCTTGTAATTGCGTCGTTCAATTTTCTAATGGTAAGATCTTTTTCTTTAAGACTTTCCAAAGATTTTTCTAAGTTATCGGCACCTTTACTTGTTAATGTTGTCAGGTTGCCCATGTTGTTGATCAAATCCTGGTTGTTTGCTTTAAGGAATGTGTTTTGGTCTTCCAAAGTCTTCATTCTTGAAGTTGCAGAAGCTTTTTCCTCCAAACATCCGTTTAACTTAACGGTTGCAGAATTCAATAAGTCCTGAGTTTCTTTCTGCTTTGATTCTAAATCAGAGTACTTCTTTTGTGATACACATGAAGATAACAATAGCGCTACCCCTAAACATCCTACTAGTATTTTTTTCATAATTTTTATTTGTTTTTAGTTCTGTTCAATTATTTTTTGTTCTCTATATTCAGGCCAAAATTATATAAAAACCTAGCGCTTGGATAGGCCATTTAGTTAATTTTTTACTAAAGTGTTAAATTTCCGTACTTGATATACGAAATGTGACCACACAATGGATCTTGCGGCGTAGTATTTCTTGATGAAATTACTTTTTTCCCGCTTTTTGTACATTTTGCTAAAATGCCTATAAAAGCTTAAATGTGCCCTTAAAATAGCCCAACAATGTTGAAATTTTCGTTGAAAAATGAATCGGAGCCCTGCCACACCGTCCAATAGCAGACGAAAGAAGATAATAGTGAAGGCTTTCTTCCGGGGTAAATTTTTAGTGATGGAGAATAAAGAGTTCCTGAAATTCAAATAGGTTTTTTTAGGATTCATATTGCTCAATGTAGATCCTCCCAGATGGAAAACATGGGAAGTCCCCACATAATAGGCCTTATGTCCCCTGTTTTTTGCCCTCCAACAAAGGTCAACTTCCTCCTGATGGGCAAAGTAATCCTCATCGAACCCACCTAATTCTTGAAACACCTCGTTCTTAATAAACATACATGCACCTGTAGCCCAGAAGATTTCCATGACATCATCGTATTGATGGGTGTCTTTTTCTAAGGCTTGAAAGATGCGGCCCCTACAAAAGGGATATCCCAATTGGTCTATAAAACCCCCTGCAGCTCCGGCGTATTCAAAATAGCCCCTATTTTTTAGATCCAATATTTTTGGTTGGATGATCGCCGCTTCAGGTAATTCTTCAAAAGCCTTTAGGATAGGTCCAAGCCAGTTTTGGGAAACTTCCACATCCGAATTCAGTAAACAAAGAATTTCCGCATCCACGAATTTCAAGGCATCATTATAACCTTTGGCAAAGCCACCATTACTTTCGTTTTGGATAATCCTTATGTTAGGATACCGTTCTTTGATAAAGGCTATGGAGTTATCGGTAGAGGCATTGTCGGCTACATAGATATCCGCACCTACAGAGAATTTTGATACAGAAGGGAGGAATTGTTCCAATAAGGCCTCTCCGTTCCAATTAAGTATGACAATTGCGATTCTTGACATTCATGTCCATGCCGATCCTATTGCGGCACCTCATTTATTTAAGTTATATGGCAAATATATCACTTGCCCACCAAATACTGGTGCGTTCCAAAGCTCACAAATTAACGGCTAAAATCAGGAATATGCTGTAAAAAAGTATATTTTTCTTCTACAAGGTCCATTTTACAATAATAGTGCTCCTGCCCATTGGTAACCATTAAGTAATTGGCTTTCAATTGCATATTATAACGTGCAATCTGATCAAAAACAGTTTGAGTGATATTTATTTCCGGCGCCTTACATTCCACTAATATTTCTATGGAGCCATCGGAATTGTATACAACCACATCATATCTTTTGATCATGGAATTCAATTTCACCTGTTTTTCAACATTAATGAGACTTTGTGGGTACCTTTTGTCCGTCATAAGATGATGTACCACATGTTGGCGAACCCATTCTTCGGGCTGGAGAACCACAAATTTTTTGCGGATAACATCAAATATCTGGACTTTATTTTCGCTATTTTTGAACCGAAAGTCGTATGCCGGAAAGTTCAGTGGTTGCATAAGGCAAATTTGATGAATTTTTTTGGATGAAGGAAGTAAAACAGATTGTCACGGATATCAAAAACGGAAATATCAAGCCCATTTATTTTTTAATGGGGGAGGAGCCGTATTATATAGATAAAATTGCCGAGTATATTGAAAAAAATGTGCTTACGGAAGAAGAACGTGGTTTCAATCAAATGGTGTTGTATGGAAAGGAAGTCACCATAGATGAGATTATTGGTAATGCAAAACGATATCCGATGATGGCCGAAAGACAAGTTATAATTGTAAAGGAAGCTCAACATCTATCCCGTTCCATTGAAAATCTAATAGGTTATGCGGACAATCCCCAGCCTTCCACGGTACTTGTATTTTGTTATAAATACGGGAAACTGGACAAGCGAAAAAAAATATACAAGAGCATACAAAAGACTGGCGTTCTTTTTGAAAGCAAGAAACTCTACGACAACCAGGTTTCTGATTGGATAAGAATGGTGCTTCAGGGCAAAGGGTATACCATAGCCCCAAAAGCTGCTATTTTATTGGTGGAATATTTGGGCACAGATCTAAGTAAGATAAATAATGAATTGGAGAAGCTACAATTGGTAATACACAAGAATGTGGAAATTACCCCAGCCGCTATTGAGGAGCACATAGGTATTAGTAAGGATTTTAATAATTTTGAACTTAAAAAAGCAATAGGGGAGCGCGATATTCTAAAGGCTACCCGGATAGTGCATTATTTCGCACAAAACCCTAAGGATAATCCATTTGTGGTCACCGTTACATTATTGCATAATTTTTTCTCACAATTGCTCCAGTATCACGGCATGTCCGATCATTCTTCAAAAAATGTAGCAAGCACCTTGGGTATCAATCCGTATTTTGTCAAAGAATATCAAACAGCCGCAAGAAACTATCCCATGAAAAAAGTCAGTCAGGTTATATCCTGTCTGCGCGAAATGGATCTTAAGGGAAAAGGGGTAGGGGGAGCCAACTTATCCCAGGCCGATCTCTTAAAAGAGCTCTTGGTTAAAATAATATGATTATTTTCTATCGGCACTATACTTTCCAGGTCCCAATAACATAATAATTATAAAGAAGCCTAGGTACATAATCGCCAATTCCTTTCTGCCAAGTGCATCTGAAATATGAACGATAAAAGTAGCGATGAACATTACAAAGGCTGGAGGCAGGGCCGCCCATCTTGTTTTAAATCCTATAATCAAAAGAACGGGGCAAATGAATTCTGCAATGACCGTTAAAAATAGGGAAGGAGCTGCACCAAGACCGATGGGGTCTGCAAATTCAAAATCACCATTCAATAATTTTTGAAATTTGGGATACCCATGGGTGATTAGTAAAGCCGATGGAACAACACGCAAAAGAAACAATCCTACATCAGTGGTAAGGGAACTTTTCATTCTAAATTAAGATTTGAGTTGTATAAAAGTATAGAATTATTTTTAAATGACAAACCTCACAGAAAAAATGACTGTTTGTGCTGGTACAATTATAAGAACATTTTCTTTATTGATCGTAATTTACGCATCCATTTTTTATTAAAAATTTAGCAGAACCCATCAAAATAATAGGTTTGGTTGGATATTACTTAAGTGTCTTATATAGCAAAAAAAATCCTGCCATTACCAGCAGGATTTTAAGAAAACATAAAAGTATTAACTATCTCAATTTTGGAAATTCATCCGGATTGGTTTCGCGCATGATGCTGTAAATTCTTTCAAAAATATCCTCGGCATTTGGTTTTGAAAAATAATCACCATCGGAGGAATAGGCAGGTCTGTGTGCTTTGGCCGTTATGGTCTGTGGGGCGCTGTCCAAAAATTGGTAGGCACCTTGTTTTTCAACTATTGCCTGTATTAAATAAGCCGAGCAACCACCGGGGACATCTTCATCGATTACCAACAAGCGATTGGTTTTTTGAACACTCTTGAGAACATCGTGACGAATATCAAAAGGCAACAGACTTTGGGCATCTATAACCTCAACATCTATCCCTACTTCTTTCAGCTCTTGAGCTACCTGCAGTACAATTCTAAGCGTGGAACCATATGAAACTATGGTCATATCCGTACCTTCTTTAACCGTCTCTACAACACCTATGGGGGTGCAAAGTTCCCCAAGATTGTTTGGTAAATCTTCTTTTAAACGGTACCCATTTAAGCTTTCTATAATAAGTCCCGGTTCATCACTTTTCATCAAGCTATTGTAAAAACCTGCTGCCTTGGTCATGTTCCTAGGAACAAGGATATACATGCCTCTTAAAAGATGGATCAAAGCTCCCATTTGTGATCCGGAATGCCATATACCTTCCAATCGGTGACCACGTGTTCTAACAATCAGCGGGGCCTTCTGCTTACCAACGGTTCTATAATGCAGGGTGGCAAGATCATCACTCAACACTTGCAGACCGTACAGTAAGTAATCCAGGTATTGAATTTCTGCTATCGGTCTCAACCCCCTCATGGCAAGTCCAATTCCTTGTCCTATTATAGTTGCTTCACGAATTCCCGTATCTGCGATGCGAAGTTCTCCATATTTTTTTTGGAGGCCTTCCAATCCTTGGTTGACATCTCCTATAGCCCCGCTATCCTCCCCAAATATAAGGGCCTCTGGATAGTTTTCGAACAACTTGTCAAAATTGTCTCTTAGAATAACACGTCCGTCAACTTTATCAGGTTGCGAACCATAGGTGGGCTTAATTTCTTCAATATTGGTAGCCTTATTGGGTAGTTCACTGTGCAGGTGGGAACTAAACTGTGGCTGCGCGTCATTTATAAATGATTCAATCCACTGTATTAGTGCCTCCTTGGGGGTTGAATTTTCACCAATAAGGTATCTAAGGGTTTTCCTTGCCTTGGAGGTCAAGTCCTTTTTAGAGGGTTCCTCAATGGCTATAAGGTCGTTAATTATTTTTGAGATGAACGTTTTGTTGGGACTGCTTTGTGCAACATTTTCCAATAAAGCGACCAATGTTTTCTTAGCTTTTTTATGAGGGGCTAAAAATTCACTCCAGGCTTCTTTTTTGGCAGTCCTAACCTCTTTTTTGGCAGATTTTTCAATATCCAACAATTCATCTTCGGTAGTGATGTTGTTTTCAAGGATCCATTCCCTAAAACGCTTGTTACAGTCATTTTCAGCTTCCCACGCCAATCGGTCCTCACTCTTGTATCTTTCGTGCGAGCCCGAAGTGGAATGTCCTTGTGGTTGGGTAAGTTCTTTTACGTGGATAAGAACAGGGACATGCTCTTCCCTAGCGATGTCCGAAGCGTTCTCATAGGCATGTATAAGTGCTGTGTAGTCCCAGCCATTGACCTTTAATATTTCGTAACCTTTATTATTCTCATCTCTTTGGAAACCTTTCAGTATTTCTGAAATGTTTTCTTTTGTTGTCTGGTGTTTGGCCGGAACCGAAATACCGTATTTATCGTCCCAGACACTTATCACCATGGGAACTTGTAAGACACCGGCAGCATTGAATGTCTCAAAAAAGTGACCTTCACTGGTACTGGCATTACCTATGGTCCCCCAGGCAACTTCATTCCCTTTTTTGGAAAAATTCGTAGTGTCTATTCCTTTAACGTTTCTATAAATTTTTGAAGCCTGCGCCAACCCCAAAAGTCTAGGCATTTGTGAGGCGGTTGGGGAAACATCGGCGCTACTGTTTTTTTGTGCGGTTAGATCCTTCCATGTCCCATCGGCATTTAAACTATGGGTCACAAAATGCCCTCCCATCTGCCTTCCAGCGCTCATTGGTTCTTTTTCAATATCCGTAGTGGCATAAAGACCGTGAAAGAATGCCTTGGGGGTCAATAGATCCAAAGCCATCATAAACGTTTGGTCTCTATAATATCCACTTCTAAAATCACCATCTTCAAAGGATCGCGCCATGGCCAGTTGGGGTAGTTCCTTGCCATCTCCAAAGATTCCAAATTTAGCCTTACCGGTCAAAACCTCTCTTCTTCCGAGAATACTGCATTCCCTACTAAGTACTGCTATTTGATAATCGTGTAAGATTTGATTCTTAAAATCTTCAAAAGAAATATCATTGCTAGTTTTTGAGTCTACTTTCATTACTGGGTGATGATTTTGCACAAAAATATCAAAATAGAGTGATTTTTGCAATGTACGTTGCTGCTTATTTATTAATAAGCTACTAATAATAAAATACAAAATTATCAATAATGCAATTAAAAGAGGATATAATGACGATTTGTCAATAAATCAAAACCATTTTCTATTGAAAAGTCCTAGAAGTGTCTTAGGGCTCAAGGTTACGATAAACCTGATTTTTTCTTCATAATTGGGTTGTGATACCTCCCAACCATTATTGGAATACAATGGGAAATAAAGTTCAAAATAGTCGGTTACCAAGTTTAAACGCACCCCGGAATCATAAACAAAGCGTTCACTAAAACCTTTGCTCTTTAAGAATCCAACATCTCCGTAAAGTTCTATCCAACGCCATAGATTGACACTGGCATTGGTTGTCATGATCCAATCGTTGGAGAAGGGATTTTCCAATTTTGATTTAAACCCTCCTTCAGCAATTATGATCTGCTGACTGTAGATGCCACTATCTTCTGAACGCCCCAAATAGTTATAATCAAAGAGGTAATCTGTTGGTCTGTCCAAGGCGAAACTGAAAAAATCGGAATTGGTTCGGTTCCTTAAGAATTTTCCTGCAAAAAACCTTAAGTTCAATTGACGGTTGTTTTCAAACAGCTTTCTGTATTCGAGGTTAAAAGCAACTTTTGAAAAGTTGCTGGAGTGTTGTGCGTCCACGAACCAAGAAACATAATCGATCACCCCATTATTGGAATTGGTATAGCGGGCGTTCATCACATTGTAATCTGGATCCGTTGTCAGGTTTTGATTTTCATCTACGACCCTAAATACATTCACATATCTAAAGGTCAGATATTCTCTTTTGTTGGATATTAGGTTATCAGGTCTCCAGCCAAAACTGACCGAAGGAGTAATAGTGGTGTATCTTGAATTTTCCGCAAAATGAAACGAAGAGCCTCCTATGGAATAATTGGCCACGAACATATTTTGGTCCTGATAGTATTTTTTAAAGTTGAATTTGCCATAGCCTACCATAGCTTGTTCTTTTAAAGCGTAGGAAGGTGCAAAATCAAAAATAAAGGGCCGTTCCAAAAGGGTTTTATTGTGAATACGCATTCCAGGGGTGAGTCCGTCATAAATGTTGAAACCCATTACAGGCACATAAAATATCTGGTTGTAATAAGGATCTTCCGTATCCTTAAAAAATTGAAACTTTAATTTCTTATTGCTGGAAAAAAAACCGTTCAGGGATTTCCAATTGTCCCTTTGGTTGAACTCAGGAATTTTTTGGTCGTAATTCAAGACCAAGCGATCTTCACCTTGTCTTGGGATTGTAAACGTTTTACTTTCTGCAATATCCGAGAACCAGTATTTAGAAACAATGGTATCCTCTTTAATTCCAAAAAGGGAAATGGGTACATTGATCCCGCCTTTGTTTTTTAAGGTGATTGCCAAGGAATCATCGGTCTTAAAGACATTGCTAATATTATAATCTATTCTTTTGTTCGATGATATAAACTCCTTTTTAAACCACTTGATGTCCTTATCGGTGGAACCCTCTAAAATGGCCAAGAAATCATCTGGCAGAACAGGCTTCAACTTGTAATCTTCATAGAATTTTGAAATACTCTTGGTAACTTTGTCTTGCCCAATATATTCCGATAAATAAGCTAGACCCAATCCTGCCTTATATCTATTCGCAATTTTTTGGTTGAATTTTATTAAGGAATCGTTAGCTGTTGACAATGATTGGTCCAAATTTTTTCGCGCGGTGAGCATATACAGGAATGAATATTGCTCATTGAAGTCCATTTGCGCGAGATGAAAACTTTTCAGTCCCCAGATAGTGGATAGTTTGCCCAATAATTTTTGATCTTCATAATAGGTTTCCACATATTTGATCATGAGGTAATTCACCAGGGCATCGTTTACCCATCTATCCTTTCTAATATCAAAATAAAGGGTTTCCTTTAAATAGCTATTTAGGGCTGTTTTTAGGAATTCCATTTCAAATTGGAACTGTTCTTCATACGGTGTTACAAAGGAGGGTAATTGATTGAGCCCATAAAGTGGATTTTTTTGATTATCTATATCACTTACCAATAAATGCCCATGGGGATATTCTCCCAAATTGTCCGTAATAAATTGCGCAACCTTATTAATGGACAATCCTTTGGATATTGGATCATATTTTGGGGCTTCCAAATCCGTAAGGATGGTGAGGGTAGGGGTGATATGTTTGATAAATGTTTTAGTAGGCGTAATAATAATCTCAGCACTTTTGCTATTAGTGGCCTCTAGGAACGATTGTTTAAAAAAAGGCGC
>JBLGAT010000075.1:0-13681 GCA_047612485.1 Psychroserpens sp. | reverse complement strand
ATTATGTCAACATTATAACAGGAGTTACCTCTGAATCAATAAAGATTAGTGTTTATAACGAAGTAGGACAAACCATACTAAAGCAAAATTTAGAAGGTAGTAGTTCACCAGAAATCTACCTTGATGTTTCAAAATTTAAAGCGGGCCTTTTATATATTGGTGTTGAACAAAATGGAAGTACCATCTTTTATAAAATCATTAAAAACTAAGTCAGATTGGCGATTTGCACAGTTAAAAAAAAACGACGAACTTAAACAAAAAAAAGAAGGATCTGAAAAATTTTACTATGCGATAGAACTCACCATAACAAGGGCTCTTAATTTAAATAAGTGAACATTTGACCATTATTATATCAATTTAAAATAAGAAAAAATGGAATTCAACTTAGCAGAAAAATTAGCAATAGTTAAAGCAATTGATGAAGTAATTCTAGCGGATGGATATGCAACACAAAGTGAATTGGTCTTTCTTGGGCAACTGATGAAAATTCTTGAGTTTGATAGTGGTTTAATAGAAGAAGCTAGAAAAACTTCTGCAAATGCAGGCTTATCAATTATTAAGGCCATGCCAGAAAACAAAAAAAATACCCTAATTGTTTTACTTCAAGAAATGGCCAAAGCTGACGGTAAGGTCGACGATGCGGAAATTGATTTGATACAAAGTATTATTTCATATATTGGCGTATACCGGGAATAAAATACATCCCTTAATAGTCCAAAACAAAAGAATTATCCTTGCTTAGTCTATAGTGAAACCATTAATATCGGCTTTCTACAAAGATCTTAAAAGACAAATATTTGTATTGGATACCCAGCATAGGCCTCCTAAACTTAATTAATGCCTTATTACATGATGTACATTCATAAAATCTTCGGCCAAAATTTTTCTCAGATAATAAATCAATTCCAAGGCATTTTCTTGGGTAATAACCATAGGAGGCTTTATTTTTAGTACGTTATGATCTGGACCATCAGTGCTCATCAATATACCGTGTTCTTTCATCCTATTGGCCAGATAATCGGTTTGGTCCGCCAAGGGTTTCATGGTTGCATCTACCAGTTCAATACCCAAGAAGAGACCTTCTCCCCTAACATCCCCAATTATGGGATAGTCCAATGCCAACTTTTTAAGCTCCAATTTTAGAAATTCCCCCACTTTAAGGGCATGCGCCTGCAATTTTTCCCTCTTAACAACCTTTATTACTTCTGCACCTATAGCACAGGAAACTGGGTTCCCCCCAAAAGTGTTGAAGAATTCCATTCCGTTTGCAAACTTTTCGGCTACGTCCTGGGTACAGGCTACCGCCGCCAATGGATGTCCATTGCCCAGAGGTTTTCCTATGGTCACAATATCCGGTATCACCCCATGTAATTGAAACCCCCAAAAGGTTTTCCCCATTCGGCCACAACCAACTTGTACCTCATCAGAAATACAGAGTCCGCCTGCGGCCCTAACATTTTTATATGCCATTTCTAAAAATCCAATGGGAAGGTCTATCTGTCCTCCACAACTAATGATGGGCTCTATAATAAATCCGCCTAGCTTACGTCCTTTGGCATGGATATGGTCTATCTGCTGTTGAACTTCCTTGGCATACGAAACCCCTGTAAGTTCTCCCCTATACTTTCCTCGAAATGAATCGGGTAGTGGAAAAATATGGGTGTGTTCAGGCGCCCCATTCCCCCCTATCCCATCAAATTTATAAGAGCTGATATCTATGCACATATTGGTATTGCCATGGTACCCAACTTCCGAAGCCAAAATGTCTTGTTCTCCGGTAACCGCCTTAACCATTCGAATGGCCAATTCATTGGCCTCACTGCCCGAATTAACAAAGTGTAGCACACTTAATTCAGGAGGCAGGGTCTCTAGAAGTTCCTTGGCCAGATTAGTTATATTTTCATGTAAATAGCGGGTATTGGTGTTGATCAATGCCATCTGCTCCTGCCCTGCCCTAACAACATCGGGATGCTCGTGGCCCACATGTGCCACATTGTTCACCGTATCCAAGTATTTTCTTCCAAACTGGTCCAATAAGTATTGCCCGGCACCCCTTACCATTTTAATAGGTGTCTTATATTGCAAGCGGAGACTTTTGCCCAAATGTTGTTTTCTAAAGGCAATGATCTCATCATTGGAAGAAAAATTATTGGAATGTAGCCCCTCTGACTTGAACAACAAATTTGGATCTGGACAAATACTTTTCCAAACCAATAGTTGATTGTAATAGGCCACACCAGGATAATCAATTTTATAGTTGAGCATGGACAACATCACCTGGAAATGTAAATGGGCAGCCCAATTGCCGTTTTCTGGATAACTCCCGAGCTCTCCAATGATTTCGCCTGCTCCAATTATATCTCCTTTTTTATTTTTAAGGGCACTGGAAACCGTCAAATGGCCATAAAGGGTGTAAAATACCAATGCGTCCTCCAAGTGTTTAAGTATCACCAAACCTCCGTATTCCTTGTTCCCTGCATCATTTACTGCGGCCATTACCTCTCCTTCAATAAGTGCATGTACAGGGGTAAGTTCAGGAAGCCAAAAATCGATCCCTAAATGTATGGTCCGGCTTTCTCTACCGGTATTACCGATTTTACCATAGGCATCGGAAGTGTAAATAGGCCTTGGCTCCAAATAGCCTCCTGCCAGTATTTTTGATGGATGCCCATTTTGCAACCTATTGATCTTGAACTGAAAATAATCGAGGTCGTTAAAATCCCTTTGATGCCCTATCCAAGTACTGGATACGCTCAGGTCTAACTGGTGTACTTCGTTGGATTTTATGGTTGGGAACAGCTTTTCCAAGGAGAAAGATTGTTGGCTTGCCCATGCTGAAAATTTTTCCTCATGGGGATGGGCAGTAAAGCTACAGATCTCCCTAAAACTATAATGGGCAAAATCGGCATCGACCGATTGCCATTTCTGGAGTAGTTCCCATGCAGGTTTTTCACTTACCAACAAATAGTGATTATCCGGCTCTTTAATTTTATTGATAGCCGATTTTGTCACGGAAATGACCAGCCTCATGGCAATGGCAAGATACAAGTGCTTCAATTCCGAAGGTGTGAGTGGAAATGAATTGTGATACCCTTTTACAATGGGCAATGCCGCTGCCAATGGATCATTGTGCTGCATTATGGCATAGGCACAGGCAATGGCCAAGTCATTGATGATTTGGGTATATACAGAATCTCCAAAATCTATGGCCGATATCACTTTGGGGCCAATCAGATCTGTTGAAACAATAAGGTTGTTATCGTTGGCATCATTATGTACTACCGCTTTTCTCAATAGGCTATAAGTAGGTTGGGCCTTTTTAAATTGCTGCTGAAAGCCCATTATAATTTTCCTTTCTTCTCCTTCAAACAGATCAACATGGTCTTCAGTCCAGGAAGCTTGTGCCACATCCCAATCCAATTGCCTATGTGCTTCGGCGTGGTCAAACCCCTGCAGGGCCTTGGTCAATTTACCTGTTTGCTCTCCTAAGCTGTAGCGTAAATCGTCCAGTTGGGGCTTTACTGTACTCCACACCCTTCCTGATATCCATGATAGCAGTCGAACTTTTCTCTGTTGCCCATTTTCATCTTTAAATTCAGAGATAGGTAGCCCGTTGATATCACCAATCACTTGTGGAGAGATCAATCCTTGCCCATTATCCCAAACATGTCGCAATAGTTTTTGCTGAAAATCCAAATATTCCACATTCTCATTGGGTCGTGAAATTTTTAGTATGTAGCCATCCCCTATGGCATCATTTATTTTAAAATTGAAATCGATTTCCCCTGGAAGTGGTTCTGCACTTCCCGCTATATTAAAAAGATCCCGGCAGATTTTTTCCGCTTGGTCAGTTGTTATTTTGATTGTGTTGTAATCCATTTCAAATTCATTCATAATAGTTGAGGGTTGAAATATGGCAAATATTTCGATTTAAGTGATACAATATATTCAACAATTTTAAATCAATTCCAGAAAATAGTGAAGAGCCGGATTTTCATTGCCCTTTTTCCATGCGGCAAAAAGTTCCGTTTTATAGGGTACCCGATCCAATTCCAAAAATTTTATTTTATAATTGAATTCATCCCGGAGCGAATTGGGGACAATGGCCACTCCCATCCCATTTTCTACCAACTTAAAAATGGTAGGTCCATGAATGGATTTATGTGCAATACGGGGACTAAAGCCATAATCAGCGCACAGATTCTGTATTTGCTGATAATACATGGGACTGTTTTCATTCGGAAATAGGATAAAATATTCCTCTGCAAGCTGTCCCATGTTCTTAAAATTAGACAAATCAATGGGGTGGTCCAATGGCAAGACCAAAGAAAAATTTTCTCTGTAAACAGATTTTAAATGGATGTCCGATGGTACCTTGTTGGAACGCATAAATCCAATATCCAACTGTTCTTGTTCCAGCCCTTTTAGTTGTTCTGTATTGGTAAATTCTTCTAAATAAAAATTAATTTTGGGATGTTTTTTACTAAACTCTTTTATGATCGGGGGCAAATAACCCTGCATGGCAGAACCTACAAAACCAATTTTTAATTGTCCTATAATTCCCTCCAAGGACAACTGCCAACGCTCCATGGATTGGTCCACCTGTTGCAATATCAGATTGGCCTCTTTCACCAGTAACTCCCCTGATCTGTTGAGGGCTACCTTACGGTTGGTCCTATTGAATAATGGGGTGCCCAGCGTACGTTCCAATTGTTTTATATGTTGACTCAAGGCAGATTGTGAAATAAATAAAAGCTCTGCTGCTTGGGTATAATGCAGTGTCTCTGCCAATACCAAGAAATAGCGCAAGGACCGCAACTCTAATTGATTAATATTACTTATCATTTAACATGTAATAAGAATTGTTTCGAATTAAAAGTACGATTAAATTTGTACCTATAAAAATGATATTATTATGGTTACAAATGATTCTTCTCCCTTGGCTAATGTTTTGGATGCCTTGTTCAACCCCTACAAAACTAGGGTTCCTGATGTGGCAAAAGTGAATGCTGCCATGATTTCTAGAGGGATCATAGAAAATGAGAGCCAAATAATAAATGATCATATTGCCTTTCGTACCTTAGGTGTGCCAAATTTGGGGATTGACTCTTTCGAGAAAATATTTCTTCATTTCGGATATGAAAAAAGGGATTCCTACTTTTTTGAAGGCAAAAAACTAGATGCATACTGGTATGCACCACCATCTGATGCGTATCCCCGCATTTTTATGAGTGAATTAAGGGTAGAGGATCTATCTGAAAAGGCACAACATATTATACATGAGTATACCAAACACATTACCTCGGATCCCGTTGATTCATTAGACCTAAATGATGTAGATGCTGTTGGTGATTTTTTCCATAAAGCCCTATGGCAGTTACCAACAATATCGGACTACCAATGTTTGGCGGAAGAAAGCGAGTATGCAGCTTGGGTTATCCATAACAGGTACTACCTCAACCATTACACCATCAGTGTACATGAATTTTCTGAGGAGTTCAACACTGTTGAGAAATTCAATATATTCTTGGAATCTGAAGGTATCTCCCTGAACACGGCTGGAGGAAAAATAAAAACAAGTCCGGACGGCTTGTTAAAACAGAGTAGTACTATTGCAAAAATGATTGAAGCCGAGTTTTTGGACGGACAAAAAATGGAAATAGCAGGCAGTTATGTTGAATTTGCCGAAAGACTGGTCTTACCTGAATTTAGCCATTTGGAACTAACTTCTATTCAACGCAAGCACAGGCGAGACGGCTTTGAATCTGCCAATGCGGACAAGATATTTGAAAGTACGTATTCAGAACAGACCAGTAGCGCTACATAGTACTCTTTTTGAGATACCAACGTAATTGTTTATGTAAAATAAATAGGACCATCAGAGCTGTTTTTGTAGGCCTTCCTTTTGGACAGTATGACAACTTAAAAAATGGATTTGGTCTCCTAGCTGGTCTTAACAGAATATGGTAAGGCTGGGTTAAATGGTGCTATTCTTCCGTTGGACCTAAAGTTTAAAGATAATTTTGTGATTGTAATCAACTTTTTGGGGTTCTAAATTAAATGAAATCATTACATTAGAGTACGAAATAAAATAAACCAACCATTCAAATTTAAATTTTTCACTTGGAAGTTCATTTAAAGACCCTACGCTTTATCCCATAAATTGGACTATTCAATTAAGACGTATTTAATATAGGTAATGGAACGGTTTCTTATTCCAATCATAACCCTAGACCATGAATATAAAAAACAGCTTTTCCGGGTCCTATCTCAAATACCTTCAGATACTGTTTTTTACGGTTCTTATCCTTTATTTTGGCCAATCCCTATTCATACCATTATCCTTTTCTCTATTAATAGCACTGATACTCTATCCGTTTTGCAATATGCTGGAAAAGAAGAAATGGCCTAAAAGTTTGGCTATAACTTTTTCAATGTCACTGGTATTTTTATTGTTCTTTGGTATATTTTGCCTTTTAATATGGCAATTGAATTATTTAAAAAATGATATTCCATTTCTTGTAGAAAAAATGCAGGAAGGTTTACAAGGATGGCTCAAGGAACATTTACACCTGAAGTTTGATTTTGAATCCTATTGGATAGAAAATTTAACAACCAGCTCAGGGAATGGCTTTGGGGCATTTATACAAGCATTGTTCAAAAATATAGGCACGTTTTTATTTTCATTGTTTATGATACCTGTTTTCACTGTTTTGTTCCTCTTTCATAGGGGACAATTTGTGCAGGTTCTGCGCTCCATGATAGCCGAACAATATCATTCCCGTCTATATTTTATACTGCATGAAGTCTCACATTCCTATTACAAATATGTTATTGGCCTTATTAAGGTTTATCTAATTGTGGGTATCCTTAACAGTATAGGATTAATGCTCTTGGGCGTGGAACATGCCATTTTGTTTGGGATGCTTAGTGCCATAATGACCATTGTACCCTATGTGGGGATTATTATAAGTTCACTTCTACCTATCTCCGTGGTATATGTCACAACAGGATCTTGGCTTTATCCAATAGGTGTGATTGCTGTTTTTTCCATAGTTCAATATTTGGAGAGTAGCATTATTTTTCCTAAAATCGTAGGGGAGCAAATGAATGTGAGCACTTGGGCCATACTCGTTGCCCTTTTAGGTGGGGGTATTATATGGGGGGTTTCCGGGATGGTTTTATTCATACCTTTTGTGGCCATTCTTAAAATAGTAAGCGGATATGTTGAGGAATGGAAACCACTTAATATTTTACTGGGCCGTGGTGGTGATTCAAAAACTAATGAAATTGAATAATTGTCTGGATATGGTTTTGCAGTAATCAAATTATGGAGGTTGCTATTACTTCCTATGGTATAAAAAATTAGTTTCAACTCCAAAAGAAAAAAGCCGTCATGGCTTTCGCGTGACGGCTTTTAATTTCAATATATTGAAATTTATTATTGTGGCATTACAACCGTATCGATTGCATGTATAACCCCATTAGAAGCAGCTACATCGGCCATAACCACTATAGCAGTTCCCCCTTTGGCATCGGTCAACATGACCTTACCATCATTCAAGCTTAAATCTATTGTTCCACCCTGTACCGTGGTTACAGTAAACTTACCATTGTTTTTGTTAATGGCATCGATCACAGCAGCGGCTTCAAATTTACCGGCCACAACGTGATACGTTAGCACCGCCGTCAATGTTCCTTTGCTTTCAGGCTTTAAAAGTCCTTCTACAGTTCCTGCAGGTAATTTTGCAAAAGCGTCATTGGTAGGGGCGAAAACCGTAAATGGCCCTTCACTACTCAATGTTTCTACTAAATCTGCTGCTTTTACGGCAGCAACCAAGGTGGTGAAATTTTCGTTCCCAGCTGCAACTCCAACAATGTTAGGGGTTTCAACGGTTTCTTCAACAACCTGCATTACCTCTGTGGAGGCTTCGTCCATTGCATCAGCTGCTTGTTTTTTTGTCTGCCCACAAGAGGTAGAAATTACTCCAACAATTGCAACAGTAGTAATAATTTTCATTAGGTTCATAGTTTCTATATTTTAGTTTTTGTAAAAGTAGATCAACTAAAGGGTAAATATTCTTAAATTTTGTTTAAAGTTTTAAAAAATATGTTAAACATTAGTTGAATTGCCAGTTAACCACTTTGTTTTTGCAATTGAAACGTACCATTTGTCATATTAATAGGAAATTCAATGTTATATCCAACATTTATTTCTCTTTTGAGAGATCCCATTTTTCAAACATTCAATTATTGTCTATTTTTAGGCATATTCATTTGCCTATAAAGTAACTTTATCCACAAATTTGTGCCATGAAGAATACCATTTCCCATAGGGTTGCTGATTTTTTAAAAAATTACCCACCGTTCAGCTTTCTCCAAAAGCAAGACATTGAAACACTATCGGAACATATATCAATAATATATAAAGAAAAAGACACCCTTGTTTTTTCAGAAAACGAGGAGTCACACTCCCAGTTCTATGTTGTACACAAGGGAGCCGTGGCTTTACGCAAAAGCCCAAAAAATGATATTGTGGATATTTGTGATGAGGGTGATATTTTTGGACTAAGACCTCTTATAGCTTTTGAAAATTATAAGATGGAAGCTAAAACCCATGAGGAAAGTATACTTTATGCCATTCCAATTACAGTATTCAAGCCCTATGCGCTTGAAAACAAGGAAGTAGGGAACTTTCTTATTGAAAGCTTTGCTTCCAATACCCGAAATCCCTATTCAAAAAGTCATAGAGGAAAGCTTTTTGGGAAATCTGAAATTTTGGAGGAAACACAAACCATTCAAAAATTACATGATCTTCAACTTGTGAAATATTCCAAGAAACTTGTTACGTGTTCTGCACGGACAACGGTGAAGACCATAGCGGAAACCATGACAAAGAAAAATGTTGGTGCCATGCTGGTAGTGAAGGACTTTTTGCCTATAGGGATAATTACGGATAAAGATTTAAGAAACAAAGTAGTGACGGGAGAATTCCCCATTACCACCACCGCATCCAAAATAATGACCTCCCCAGTAATCACTTATCGCAAAAATCTCACCATCACCCAAGCCCAAATGGCCATGATGAAGAGCAATATCAGTCACTTGTGTCTAACAAAAGATGGCACAACCAATACAAAAGCCTGCGGCATCCTTTCCAAACACGATGTCATGGTTGCCCTAGGCAATAACCCTGCTGTGCTTATTAAAGCAATAAAAAGAACTAAGAAATTTAAGGAAATCAAGCCCATCCGGGCCAGTATTATGTATTTATTGCAGGGGTATCTGGCCCAGAATATTCCAATGACCCTAACCTCCAAAATTATTGCTGAGTTAAATGATGCCTGTATAAAGCAAGTAGTAAAAATAGCCTTGACCAAAATGCAGGATCCACCACCAGTGAAATTTGCATGGCTGGCAATGGGGAGCCAGGGAAGAAGTGAACAATTGTTACATACAGATCAGGACAATGCCCTTGTTTTTGAGGATGTGGATAAGGAACTTTTAGAAAGTACAAAATCCTATTTTTTAAAATTGGCTTCGATCGTCAACAAAGGTCTCAACGTTATAGGGTATGATTATTGTCCTGCAGAAATGATGGCCTCCAACCCTAAATGGTGCCAAAGTCTGGGGGAATGGAAAAAAACCGTTTCCCACTGGATCACCAATCCAGGAAATGATGAAGTATTGTTGTCGTCTATATTTTATGACTACAGTCTGGCCTATGGTGATAACCAATTGGTCAACGAACTGTCCGAGCATATATTTAAAAGCGTCAGCAGCTATCCTATATTTTATGTCCATTTGGCAAGTGGGGCCTTACAGAACCCCTCACCTACCGGTTTTTTTAGACAGTTTCTGGTGGAACAGGATGGTGCGCATAAAGATTTTTTTGATATCAAAAGACGGGCATTAATGCCTTTGACCGATGCCGCCCGCGTACTGATCCTGTCCCACTCCGTAAAATCCATTAACAATACCTCGGAACGATTTGAAAAACTGGCAGAGTTGGAGCCCAATAACGAAGAACTGTATTTGGCCTGCTCTTATGCCTCCAAAGCACTATTGAAATTTAGGACCAAGCAGGGCTTGCTCCATAATGATTCCGGTAGGTTCATAGCCCTGGAATCCTTAACCAAGGAGGAAAAAATAAAACTCAAAAGAACATTCAAGACCATTTCTGAACTTCAGGAGCTCATTTCGCTCCGTTTTAATGTAGCCAATATATTAGGATGATCAATCTCTTTAAAAAGTACAAAAAGGATTTACCCGATTTTTGGGCCTCTTACGAAAAATCATTCGATAAGAAAATTCCCCATGACCTAAAATCGGTGCGCTTTGTAGTCCTTGATACAGAAACCACAGGGTTTGATTATGACAATGATCGCATCCTATGTATCGGTGCCATCGGCCTTCAAAACAATACCATAACCATAAAAGATAGTTTAGAGGTGTTCGTACAACAAGAGCACTACAATATTGAAAGCGCAAAAATACATTGTATCCTAAAAAAGGGCAAAATTGAGCGCATAACTGAAATAGAGGCGTTACGGCAATTGCTGGCGTACCTTGGAAATTCCATAATCATAGCACACCATACCAAATTTGATATCACGATGATCAATAAGGCCCTGGAACGCCATGGCCTTCCCAAACTAAAGAACAAAGCATTGGACACCGCCGTTCTTTACCAAAAATCTTTGCTGATGACCACCTTGCTGGACAAAAAAGAACATTATTCCTTGGACGATCTTGCCGATAAATTCAATATTTCAAAAGAGGACAGGCATACGGCCATAGGGGACGCCTATATAACAGCCATTGCTTTTCAAAAGATATTGAATAGGATGAAATGCAGAAAAGAACCTACCCTCAAGGATTTGTTCAAATGAAAAAGCCCCAAGACCAGTATGCCTTTTCTTGGAGCTTAAATCTTTGTAAGTATTGGGCTACGACTTTAAATAGGCGAGAACATTTTTTTCAATACGTGACTGAATATCGGATATATCCGCCTTAATGAACGTCTCCCCGGTAATGTTCTCATAAAGTTCTATATACCTATCAGATACCGTTGTAATATATTCATCGGACATTACAGGAACTTTTTGTCCTTTTAATCCTTGGAATCCTTCACTGATCAACCACTGTCTCACAAACTCCTTTGAAAGTTGCTTTTGGGGCTCTTCCCTTTGTTGTCTTTCTTCATAGCCTTCAGCATAAAAATAACGGGAAGAATCGGGGGTATGGATTTCATCTATCAATACTATTTTCCCTTCCTTGGTCTTGCCAAATTCATATTTGGTATCAACTAGAATCAAACCTCTTTTAGCAGCAATCTCGGTGCCTCTTTGAAAAAGATCTCGGGTATATTTTTCCAAAACAAGATAATCGTCCTCTGAGACAATACCACGTTTTAAAATATCCTCTCGGGAAATATCCTCATCATGATCTCCCATTTCAGCCTTTGTTGCAGGGGTAATGATAGGTTGTGGAAACTTATCATTTTCTTTCATACCCTCAGGCATGGATACCCCGCATAAAATCCTTTTTCCCAGTTTATATTCCCTTGCTGCATGGCCCGACATATATCCGCGGATTACCATCTCTACCTTAAAAGGCTCACAAGCATAGCCAACGGCGACGTTGGGGTCTGGGGTTGCCAGAAGCCAATTCGGCACAATATCGGCCGTTTCCACCATCATTTTAGTAGCTATCTGATTTAATATTTGACCTTTATAAGGAATCCCTTTAGGCATGACCACATCAAAGGCAGAAAGTCGATCTGTGGCGACCATTACCAAAATATCGTTCTCCAAATGGTATACTTCCCTAACTTTTCCCTTATAGAGGCTTTTTTGTCCCGGGAAATTAAAATTTGTGCTTGTAATGGTATTGCTCATCTATCCTTAATTTTGATGCTCTATATCTTTATAGGCATCAATTACCTTTTTAACCAAACGGTGACGGATCACGTCTTTATCGTCCAGATATATTATTCCTATTCCTTCTATATTTTTAAGCACTAAAAGAGCCTCTTTTAAACCAGAGATAATTCTTCTAGGTAAATCTATTTGTCCTGGATCTCCTGTTATGACGAACTTGGCATTCTTACCCATCCTGGTCAAAAACATTTTCATTTGAGCGTGGGTGGTGTTCTGGGCTTCGTCCAAGATCACAAATGCATTATCCAAGGTTCTCCCTCGCATAAAGGCCAAGGGTGCAATTTGAATGGTGCCATTTTCTATAAAATGTGCCAGTTTTTCAGCCGGTATCATGTCCCGTAGTGCATCATATAAGGGCTGCATATAAGGATCTAACTTTTCCTTTAAATCTCCGGGCAGAAATCCTAAATTCTCCCCCGCCTCTACTGCCGGTCTGGTTAAAATGATACGCTTTACCTGCTTTTCCTTTAGCGCTTTTACCGCTAAGGCAACACCGGTGTAGGTCTTGCCAGTCCCAGCAGGACCTACGGCAAAAACCATATCATTTGTTTTGGAGGAATCCACAATTTTTTGTTGGTTCAAGGTTTGGGCCTTGATCAATCTACCACTGACCCCGTGTAAAAGCACATCGGTGCTGATTTGGGAGGTTTCCATATCCTCTTGTCCATTACTGGCAAGAATTCTTTCAATGACGTTCTCATCTAGCTTGTTGTACTTCGCAAAATGGGCTGTCATCTTTTCAAACCGCTTATCGAACTCTTCCAAGAGGTCTTCATCCCCATACACTTTTACCTTACTGCCCCTAGCCACAATCTTTAACTTGGGGAAGTATTTTTTAAGTAAATCAATGTTCTCATTCTGTTGTCCAAAAAATTCTCTTGGACTAATTTCCGTAAGTTCAATTATAAGTTCGTTCAAAGAATATGGATTTAAAAGTTCATGTCTGTAAAGAAAATTTCCTTTGGCTATTTTTTTGTGTAATTTTGTTTAACAAACTTAAGTAAAAAATCAGTTTACATTCCTAAAAACATATCAACAGTGCTACATGGCAATTATTACGTTAACAACTGATTTTGGACATAAAGATCATTTTATTGGGGCAATTAAGGGCACTATCTACAGTGAACTCAATGATGCTCGTATTGTTGATATTTCACACTCCATAAGTCCATTCAACATACAGGAATGCGCCTATATTCTTAAAAATTCATATAAGACCTTCCCGAAAGGAACAATACATATTGTTGGTATAGATTCGGAAAAAACACCAGAAAACCAGCATATTGCGGTTTTTGTGGACGGTCATTATTTTATTGTGGCCAACAACGGGGTCCTTGGGTTGATCATCTCAGAAGTACAGCCAGATAAAATTGTAGAAATCAGTTTACCGGATACAGGACAGACCCCATTTGCAGTAATGGATGTCTTTGTTAAGGTTGCTTGCCATATTTCACGGGGGGGCACCTTGGAGGTTGTTGGTAAATCCTTTGATCAACTCCGAGATCTTAAAGAATTTGCTCCAATTGTTTCCGATAATTTCAAGACTATCACCGGCCATGTCATATATATTGACAATTATGGCAATGTAGTTTCCAATATTCAAAAAAGTCTATTTGAAGCCTACCGAAATGGTCGAAAATTTGAATTGAAAGCAAGGAACAAAAAGTTGACGGAGATACACAGAAAATTTAGTGAAATCATCAATTTTGATCTGGATAAAAATCAAAGAAAAGGCCCGG
>JBLGAT010000074.1:0-13904 GCA_047612485.1 Psychroserpens sp. | reverse complement strand
TTAATATTGGCAACCTGTATTGTCGCTTCATTTGTTACGGAACGAGCTGCGAAAAGTTTAGTGGTTGCCATGGAAAACGATACGTATTCCCAGACAAAGAATCAGGTAATCAATGAGCATATCCTATTGCCAATCGCCAACAATATCAATTTGGAAAAGGCTTTGGATTTTGCCCTGCTGATAAAGGATAAAAAATCCAGCTATCCACTTTCCATCCTCACTGTGGTCCCCAATAATAGGGAGGCGGAAAGGAACATTGCCAGAGCAAGGCAGAAATTAAAGCAACTGATAGACCACGCTACAGCCTCGGAAACAAGGGCAGAGGTCATAGCGGCAATAGATTTCAATATTTTTAGCGGCATTGCTAGAACGGCCCGTGAAATAATGGCAAATATTATTATCCTTGGGTGGCCCCAACGCACCGGTATTATTGATCAGTTTTTTGGCAAGAAATTAGAGGTGGTCCTCGCCAACACGGACAAAACTGTTTTTGTCTGTCATTTTGAACAGCCCTTGTCCAACCACAAAAGACTTGTCGTGGTTCTGCCTCCATTGGCGGAATTGGAACAGGGATTTGATAATTGGATGGGAAAGCTCACCAAGCTTGCGTCTGAGCTGGGAATAGGTGTTTTGTTTTATTGCAATACCGAGACGGAGAATGCGATTGGGAGATATAATAAAAGGTATAAGCTCACCCAACATTACAGGTTTCAAAATCTTGAAATTTGGGAAACTTTTTTAGAAGGGAAGTACCATATCGAAAGAGAGGATCTGTTGCTTTTTATTTCGTCAAGGAGAAGTGGAATCTCCCACCATTCATTGATGCAAAATCTACCGGGAAAACTGGAAGAAAAATATTTGGATTCCAGTAAAATTATTATTTATCCATAGTAGCTGGATCACCTTTTTTAGAAAGAATATTTTAATGTTTAAAAGGGTTAGGTTCACAATTTCCTGCGCATGTTGCTCTGGGACTATTAAAAAATCACACTACTTTTTCAATAGGCTGTAAGACATGAATTAGCTGTTGTGCAAAATAGATCATTGCCTTAATTTCCTGTACGCTCAATAAACGCTCTTTTTTCTGGATCAACAACGTAGTGCCGTTGGATTCTACATGATAGTAGGGGTTGCTTTCAAAAAACAATATGAGCTCATCGGTGAAGAGGTCTTCCAAAGCGGGAATGTTCTCGCCACTTAAATAGAACCTTTTATTGAAGTCTGGATGGTTTTTTATTTGAATATCCTCAAAACCGGCAAGGTGATAAACGAAATGTAGAAGCCCCTCCCTATCCAAGGAAAATATGGGTATGGTATTCTGTAAATGTACATGAACAATGGTAGTTTTCACCACTTCCTTGGCAATGAACTCACCCTCAGTAAATTCAACATCGAATACATTGAATACACCATTGGGGTCTGACAAATGATTGTAGATGTAATTAATTTTTCTGGTGTTGAAAAACACAAAATGATCCAGGAAAAGGGTGTTGGAACTTTTCTTGGGGATATAGCTCCATTGGTACTCTTTAGCCGTAGCCTTAAGCTGGTTTTGACGTTTTGTGAAATAGCGCTCTATGGGCTTTAAGGAACGGAAGGGTAAAATTTTTCGAATGGCAAAAGGATGCTTGGAATCGGCCTCGTGTTTGTCCAGGCCTATAATTTCCAAACTTCCTCCCTTCCCTGTAAATGTGTCTGCAAAATTTTCCAGTCCCTCCATAACCGTATGGTCCACGAAACTGCACATGGAAAAGTCCAGGATAACATCTTCGGATTCGGGGATCATATCCAATTTATACTTCAGTTTATAGAAATTGAGAAAGCTGCAAAAATGTTTTACGCTTACATAGTACTTGCCACCAATTTCTTCCTTAAAAAGGAGTACGTTTGGTTTAAATAGATGACTAAAGAACAACCCAAAACTCTTATTGATCACGATGTGGATCAAAATGGTAATTAGGATCCCGGCACTGATACCAGTAATCAGATTGGTAAACAATGTGGTGATCAACGTGGTGAGAAAAATTGCAATTTGTTCTTTTCCGATTTTGGCAATTTTCCGAAAGTTTTTTGGAGTTGCCAATTTATAACCAGTGTATACCAAGATTGCAGCTAGAGCTGCCAATGGAATTTTTCGCAGTTGATCTTGAAAAAGTAGGACAAAGAGCACCAAGAACAAGCCGTGGAACAAATTGGAAGATCTATTACTGGCTCTATTGTTGACGTTTACGGAGCTTCTGGCGATTACCGTGACCACATTCAGGCCACCTAAAAGGCCACTGGCGATTGTTGCCACTCCCAATGCCTTTAAATCTTTATTTACATTTGACCTTCTGTTCTCCGGGTCCAATTTGTCCACGGCTTTAATACTCAATAAGGACTCAATGCTCGAAATTAACGTTATTGCAAAAACAACGAGCACAAATTCTTTTTTTAGGACCAATGAAAAATCTGGAAATGCCAAATTGGAAAACACGTCATTAGGTATGTCCACCAAGAATGATGCTTCCAAAGGATATTCGATATTCAGGGGAACCAACACATAACTAAAGCCTACCGTAAGGATCAAGATCCACATGGGGGCAGGGATCAATTGAAAATATCGATTTCTTATTTTAGAATAATAAATCATGATTAAGAGGCTCAATATCCCGATACCTCCAGCTATATGATCAGCGGTATTGTTGGAACTCAGCAAGTCCATGACCCCACTTGGAATCTGGGCCAAAAGCGATAAAACACTGCCATGCTCGTTGTTGTGCCCAATCATGATGTGAAATTGCTTCGCGAGTATCCCTAAACCTATCGCCGCGAGCATCCCTTCAATGGCAGAGGCAGGGAAGAAATCGGCCAATCTGCCCATTTTTAAAAATCCCAAGAGCAACATCAGGACTCCTGAGAAAACAATGGCAGCCAACGTAAATAGATATCCTTGGTAGAGATCGCCATTGGCAAGGGTGGTTATTGCGCCCAACAAAACGATGACCAGACCATTGCCCGGTCCTGTAATGGTCACATTGGAGCCTCCTAGAATGGAAACGACGACACCACCAACAACAGCAGCTATGATCCCGGAAATCGGGGGTGCGTCACTGGCTATGGCCAACCCTAGACCAAGCGGTAGGGCAATAAGGGAAACCACAAACCCTGAAAAAATATTTTTTGGCAGGTCGTGGATAAAATTTTTGGTTTGGCTACTTTTTTTTGGTGTCAAGGTTGGTTTCGTATAATCAATAAATCGGTTGGTAAATCGGATAAAATATATTCAATGTCATGTGGAAAAATACGGTCAAAAATCGTCGATTTTGAAGGCGCGTTCATGACCAATAGGTCGGCACGGACCACTTCGGCATAATGGCCAATGGAATAGCCTCTCTTTCCAAAAATACTTTGATTCTTAATTTTTATGGACTGGGTGAGTATTTTTGGGAGGGCGCTTACGATCTTACGTACGCGGGATTTTTCCCTGTGCTTTAAGCGTTCCTTAATTATGGAAGCTCTTTTAAGGGAACGGTCATCTTCAACGGCTACATGAATCTCCTTGTTCAAAATTTCTTCCACAATGGTAATTTGCTTAGCTCCCAAGGTATTGGCCACATAAAAGGCATTGGCTATTGTTTTTGCGGTGTCCGGCGCATTAAGGCCATTCACGACCAAATGGTTACAGGGGACGCGTATCTCGGCTGGCCTGATGAGTAGGAGAACGGAACAGGACACCTGTCGCGTTAACTTCCTGGCAATGGAACCCACATAAAACCGGTACATGTTTTCATGTTGGAGGGCACCAAGTACCAAAAGATCAATTTTGAAATCATCGCAGGCCTTGCGAATTGTCTTGATTGGCTTCCCTTCCTTCCATTGTATTTCTATTGAAAGGCCAAGGGGTTCTATCTCCTGCAATAAGGTATTGATTTCAGCGTCTTTCTCCTTGGTCTTTTCACCTACGTGGATCAGAATCAATTTGGCGTTGAAATAATAGGCAATACGGGTGGTCTCCAAGAGGTTTATTTTGAGTTTTGGCGAAAACGCAAAACCAAATAAAATTTTCTTAAAAGGATGGCTTCCTTTGTTCATAAATCCCGTTTAGGCCCCAATATAATAAATAATAAACTAGAGCGCGACCACGATGTGTTAGAGCACACATTTTTAAAATAAAAACATTAAATTTCACAAAAAAAAGTGAATGGTTGAATTAGCGGGAATTATTATACTCGGAATTATCGCCCAATGGGTGGCATGGCGATTAAAATTACCGGCTATTTTACCATTGATATTGATAGGGCTCTTTGTTGGTCCCGTTTCTACTCTGATAAGCGATAATGGTGATAAATGGATAGAACCGATATGGAATGGCGAAAAAGGACTGTTCCCGGGGGAAGGACTCTATTATTTTGTTTCCTTGGCCATCAGTATCATTCTTTTTGAGGGTGGACTAACATTGAGACGCTCGGAAATTGCCAACATAGGCCCTGTAATCACCAAACTGATAACCCTAGGTTCCTTGGTGACATTTTTTGGTGCTGGGGTGGCCGCACATTTTATTTTTGACTTAAGCTGGCAAATATCGTTCTTGATATCCGGCCTTATCATTGTAACGGGCCCCACTGTGATTACGCCAATCCTAAGGAACATCCCCCTAAAAAAGGATGTTTCCGCCGTTTTAAAATGGGAGGGGATCCTTATAGACCCCATTGGCGCATTGGTAGCCGTATTGGTGTTTGAATTTATAAGCGTTGGGGAGGGACAGGCCTATACGCAAACCGCACTGATCGAGTTTGGGAAAATCCTCCTTTTCGGCACTACGTTCGGATTTACGTTTGCCCATGCCTTGGCCTTTGCCATCAAAAAGAATTTAATTCCCCATTACCTGCTCAATGTAGTGTCGCTATCAGTAGTCCTACTGGTCTTTGTAGCGTCGGATCTATTTGCACATGAATCTGGGCTATTGGCCGTAGTGGTTATGGGTCTAGTGCTGGGAAACGTCAACCTCCCGAATCTAAAGGAATTATTGTATTTCAAGGAATCCCTTAGCGTTTTATTGATATCCATCTTATTTATATTATTGGCTGCCAATATCAACATTCAGGAACTGGAGCTTATTTTTAATTGGAAAATGATCGTGCTTTTGGCCATCATTGTTTTTGTGATCAGACCATTGGGGGTATTTCTCAGTACCGCTGGATCGGAGCTTAATTTTAGGGAAAAATTGTTCATCAGTTGGGTAGGCCCGCGAGGAATTGTGGCAGCGGGAATTGCATCGCTTTTTGGATCCAAGTTGTTGGCCAATGGGGAACCGGGGGCCGAATATATAACCCCTGTGGTATTTACGGTGGTTTTGGGGACGGTATTGTTAAATGCAACGACGGCCCGATTATTTGCCAAGTTGGTAGGGGTGTTTCTGACCAAATCAGAAGGGATATTGATCATTGGGGCATCCAAGGCTTCTAGGTTGATTGCCGGTTACCTGCAAAAGAATAAAAGACATGTTGTGGTGATAGACAACAACCAATCGAATATAGATAAGGCCAAGAAAATGGGTTTGGAGGCCATTGCGGCAGATATCTATTCCGATACCTTGACCGATAATATTGAATTGAACGATATGGGATTCTTGATGGCCCTAACCGGAAACTCTGATATAAACACGTTTGCCATTAAAAAATTCAAGGACCAGTTTGGGGAGAACGGTTCCTTCCGTTTGGTGTCGGGAGATGAGATGATCGACCCGGAGAACAACCCAAAAGAAGGCCTTTTTTCCCATACGGATGATTTTATCAAGCTGACGGAAGCCTCAAGGCTATATCCCTCCATACATGAGATTGAAGTTAAGGACAAGGAACACTACGAGGGGCTGATTGAGATCACCAAATCTGATAAAAATAAGGTGCCCATATTTTTAAAGACGAAGGACGGCGATCTAAAAATCATTTCTTCTTTCAGTAAAGAGTTTGAAGATATAGGAGCAGGATCAAAGTTAGTTTATCTAGGGAAAATGCTGGAACCAGAGAAAGACAATACCAATAAGGAAGAGGATAAGTAAAGCCGGCAAATTAAAAAACCCCAAGAATTTTCTTGGGGTTTTTCTTTTAATCGTTAAGCTTTAATACAGCCATAAATGCCTGCTGGGGTATTTCTACGTTTCCAACTAGACGCATACGCTTCTTACCTTTCTTTTGTTTTTCCAAAAGTTTACGTTTACGGGAAATATCCCCTCCATAACATTTTGCCGTTACATCTTTACGGAGCGCTTTAATGGTTTCTCGGGAAATAATTTTTGCGCCAATGGCTGCTTGTATCGGGATATCGAATTGTTGCCTTGGAATCAGCTCCTTCAACTTTTCGCACATTTTTTTACCAATATGGGCTGCATTATCAGCATGAATCAAGGAAGAAAGTGCATCCACTGGCTGTGCGTTCAATAGAATGTCCACACGCACCAATTTTGAAGTGCGCATACCAATAGGTGAATAATCAAAAGAGGCATATCCTTTAGAAACTGTTTTTAATCTGTCATAGAAATCAAAAACTATTTCCGCCAGGGGCATATCAAAAGATAATTCCACACGTTCAGGGGTCAAATAGGTTTGATGTGTAATAACTCCCCTTTTGTCAATACATAGGGACATAACATTTCCTACAAAATCGGCCTTGGTGATAATAGTAGCTTTTATATAGGGCTCTTCAACATGGTCCAAGGTAGAGGGGTCCGGAAGGTCCGTGGGGTTGTTCACAATTACCGGAACCGTTGGCTCCTTGCGGGTGAAGGCATGGTAACTTACGTTGGGTACGGTAGTGATCACGGTCATATCAAACTCACGCTCCAAGCGTTCCTGAATGATTTCCATGTGCAGCATGCCCAGGAAGCCACAACGGAATCCAAAACCTAGGGCCGCACTACTTTCAGGTAAAAACACCAAGGAAGCATCGTTCAATTGCAATTTCTCCATCGAAGAGCGCAATTCTTCAAAGTCTTCTGTATCCACGGGATAAATTCCAGCGAAAACCATTGGTTTTACATCTTCGAACCCACTGATCGGGTTTATTGTTGGTTTGGCAAAATCCGTAATGGTATCACCTACCTTTACTTCCCTCGCATCCTTTATTCCGGTTATGAGGTAGCCCACATCCCCGGCCTTGATCACTTGCTTAGGATGTTGCGTAAGTTTTAAGGTGCCCACTTCGTCCGCAAAATAGCTCTTACCAGTGGCAACAAATTTTATTTTCTGTCCTTTTTTTATTTCGCCGTTGATGACCCTGAAATAGGTTTCTACCCCTCTAAATGGATTATAGACAGAATCGAAGACCAAAGCCTGTAACGGCTCGTCCAGCACACCTTTTGGGGGAGGAATACGGTCTATAATGGCCGTAAGGATCTCCTGTATACCCAATCCCGTTTTGGCACTGGCCGGAATTACATCTTCGGGCTTGCAGCCCAACAACTCCACAATATCATCCGTCACCTCTTCCGGATTGGCGCTTGGTAGGTCTACCTTGTTCAAAACAGGGATAATTTCCAAATCGTTTCCCAAGGCCAAATAAAGGTTGGAAATGGTCTGTGCCTGTATGCTCTGTGCGGCATCAACAATTAGCAAGGCCCCTTCACAGGCAGCAATGGACCTGGAGACCTCATAGGAGAAATCAACATGGCCCGGGGTGTCGATCAAATTTAGGATATATTGTTCCCCATTATGCGTGTAGTCCATCTGTATGGCATGGCTCTTTATGGTTATTCCACGCTCTCGTTCCAAATCCATACTATCCAATAGCTGGTCTTGCTTTTCACGATCGGTCACTGAGCCTGTAAATTCCAATAATCTATCCGCCAAGGTACTTTTGCCATGGTCTATATGCGCAATAATGCAGAAGTTTCTAATATTCTTCATAAATGATGTAAGTGAAATAGCTTAATCAACACGTTTTAAGCAGATGCAAATATACTTTATTTGACCTGCATAAAATATCGGTTCCCAAGAAATTAGCGCCAAACGACCAATATGGAGTTAATATTCGCTAAGATTACAAACTTTGTAGTAGAACACTTCAAAAATTTGATTAAATTTGGGTCCAACCAGAAAAATTTGAAATTTAGCTTCTTAGTTCTGATCATGCCCCTGATCATTCCGTTATGTCTATCTGCCCAAACCTATGAGGTTTCTGGGTCGGTAAAAGATAGAAATAATGAAGCTGTTGGCTTTGCCAATGTCCTTTTGCTTCAAATATCAGATTCCGCAGTCGTTCAAGGAGCCTCAACCGATGAGCTTGGAAGGTTTGTCATTTCCAACGTACAGCCCAAGACCTATTTTTTAAAAGCCAGTTATATCGGCTCAGCCTCCAATTTGATAGCGATTGATGTTAAGCAGAACACAACTATAGGCACCATTATAATTGAGGAAAGCTCCTTTGATCTGGATGGGGTAGAAGTGATAGCGAAAAAACCTACAGTTGTTCGCAAGTCAGATCGCTTGGTATTTAATGTGGAAAACACGATCGCCTCCTTGGGGAATTCGTGGGATGTGTTGAGGAAAACACCAGGAGTGATCATGGTGAATGACCAATTGAGAATTAGAAACCAGACCCCGACCGTATATTTAAACAACAGAAAAGTCCAGCTTACCAATTCCGAAATCAAGAATTTGTTGGAGGGCGTCTCTGGGGTAAACATAAAATCCGTTGAGGTAATCATGAATCCTCCTGCTAGTTATGATGCCGAGGGAGGGCCCATTTTAAATATTATTACCAGTAAGAACATCACCCCTGGTTATAAGGGAAGTATCAACGGGGATTTTATACAGTCAATTTATCCGAAATACAGTTTTGGGACGAGTCATTATTTTAAAACCGAGAAATTAAGTGTCTTCGCCAATTATTCCATTAGTCCTAGAAAGGAATACAAGGACAATAATGGGCACATTAATTTTATAGATAACAATACGGTATTTGCCAGATGGCAGACCGATTTTAATAGGACCACAAGATCTGCCGCCCAAAATGCGAACCTTATCATGGACTATGCCATTGATGACAACAATTCCCTGAACATCACCACCAATTTGGCAGTTTCCCCCAACAAGACCTTTGATAATAAATCGGAAACCTTCATGCGCAATGCCCAAAACGTACTGGATTCCACCTTTATCTCTACAGGCAATCTGAACAATGACCAGTCCAATTTGGCCATAGACCTAAATTATATCCACAAATTCAAAAAAGAAGGATCTTCTCTGTCCTTAAATGCACATTACACAGATTATGATGTAGACCAAAATCAAAGGGTGTCTTCGGATTATTTTAACAGCTCTAATAGTTTTATTAGGAATTTCAGCTTTCTTACCAATTCGGACCATAGCATTGAGATCTATACCGGGCAAGCTGATTATGCCGCTTCCTTTTGGGGTCTGTCCTTTGAAAGTGGCGGAAAATTTTCAAATATCAATTCTAGGAGCGGGATCGATTATTTTGACGTAGTTGGCAATAACCAAACCAGGAATGGTTCCTTATCGGATATCTATGATTATGACGAAAGGGTATTGGCGGGTTATGTCACCATGGTGCAGAATTGGGACAAGTTTTCACTAAAGGCCGGGCTAAGAGGGGAACAGACCAATGTTGAAGGCAAGTCTTTCAGTGTTGCGGAAACCAATACACAGGATTATTTTGAGCTTTTCCCCTCCTTATATCTCCTATTTACCCAATCTGATAACCATTCTTTTTCGTTTGATTACGGTCGTAAACTGTCCAGACCCAAGTATCAGGATCTAAATCCCTTCTTATATTTTTTAAATGAGAACAATTTTAACCAAGGGAACCCCAATTTAAGACCCAACTTCAGCCACAATTTCAACTTTAACTACACCTATAAAGGGGAGTATTTTTTAGACCTATATTATAGGGACAACGGAGCGTTCATATCCACGCTTAGCTTTCAGAACAACCAGAACCAAACAGTTAGGGAGGTGCGTCAAAATGCCTTAGAAAGCACTTCGTACGGGTTGGATTTCACCTATATCAAATCCATTACCGATAATTGGTTCCTTATCGCCATAAGCTCTCTTTTTCATGAAGACGAGACCTTTTTGGCGGTAGAAAGTGGAAATATTCCAGTGACCAATGAAGTGGAAGGGGTGTTTTTATGGTTGGGCAATAATTTGATCCTTTCCAAAGATGGAACTTTTACCGCGGAATTGGGGCTTAATTATATTTCCAAGTTTCTTTTGGGATCTTATGTGATTTCGGAAACAACAAACCTGACCTTCGGGCTTCGTAAGACACTTTGGAATAACCGGGCCACCATCTCTTTGTCCTCAGAGGATATTTTGGGGAAGGCCAATGGCACCCGTGTCTCCTCTTATTTAAATCAAGACAATTCCTATTTACCCAGACCGGAGACCCAATTGATACGTTTCGGATTTACCTATAATTTCGGAAATTTCGGGTTGAGGGAAAGCAAAAGAACCATTGATAAAATGGAGCGGGATCGCTTGGACACCAATTAAACGTCTTATGTAAGAGATATTTACTATTTTTGCATTCCTAAAATAGAAAAGGTTTTGCCAAAAATAGGAGATATTCAACTGCCAGATTTTCCATTGCTTTTAGCGCCGATGGAAGATGTTAGTGACCCACCTTTCCGTGCCCTGTGCAAGGAACAAGGTGCAGATGTAGTGTATACAGAATTCATCTCCTCGGAAGGGCTGATTCGCGATGCCGCGAAAAGTGTCATGAAACTGGACATCTACGAAAAGGAACGCCCCGTGGGCATTCAGATTTTTGGTGCAGAACTGGACTCCATGCTACAATCCATAGATATCGTTGAAAAGTCAAATCCAGATATCATCGACATTAATTTTGGGTGTCCCGTTAAAAAGGTTGTGTCCAAAAATGCCGGGGCCGGTATTCTCAAGGACATTCCCTTAATGGTGAAGCTTACGGAGGAAATGGTGAAACGAACCCATCTTCCAATTACCGTTAAGACCAGATTGGGGTGGGACAGTGATTCCATAAAAATTGTAGAAGTTGCCGAACGTCTTCAGGATGTGGGCATCAAGGCAATATCCATACACGGCCGCACAAGGGTACAGATGTACAAGGGAAGTGCTGATTGGGGGCCAATTGCAGCGGTAAAGAACAATCCCAGAATGCATATTCCCGTTTTTGGGAACGGAGATGTAGATACTCCCGAAATGGCCATGAAGATGCGTGATGAGTACGGGTTGGACGGGGCCATGATAGGGCGTGCCAGTATAGGGTATCCCTGGTTCTTCAAAGAAGTAAAGCACTATTTTAAAACAGGGACGCATTTGGCTCCCCCAACGATGGAAGAGCGGGTTGACGCAGCTCGCAGGCACCTACAAATGGCCATTGATTGGAAAGGGGAAAAACTTGGGGTCTTTGAGACCAGAAGACATTATACCAATTATTTTAAGGGGATTCCCAATTTTAAGGAATACCGAATGAAAATGGTGACAAGTGACGATGCCGTTGATGTTTTTGCTGCCTTTGATGAGGTAATGGAAATTTTTGGGGATTTCCAGTTCACTAGCGTTTAATGGATGAGCATGTATAGCTTTCTGATTTGTTTCAGAGAGAAGTACATTTAATTATCCATCCAATTAGCGAGCAATCAAATTTTTATTGATTCTACTACTTGCTATTTTTGAGGCGATGATGCCAAGTATCGCAATGGTGGATAGCACAATACCTACATTGACTAATTTATATTCTACCGGGTACGCCAAAGAAGGGGTTATTTTTAACCATCCAAAAACAAGTTGCGACCAGATCAACAAAGAGGCCATAAGCACGCCAATACATCCGCCAACACTGGTGACCAACACTCCCTGAACGAAATAGATACGTCTTAGTTCCTTAATAGTGGTTCCTAGACTGTACAGGGTTTTGGAATTTTGTTGCTTATCCAAAATCATCATGATAATGGCGCCTACCACATTGAATAAGGCTATAATGAGCACCAAGGTAAAAATAAGGTAGGTGGCCAAATTTTCGGTATTCAACATTTTATAGAGGGTGCTGTTGAGTTCCCTTCTGTCTTTAAGGATGATGGAATTGGGAAATACCTTCCCTATCGCTTCCCGTGTTTGCAGCACATCCACAGTTTCATCGAGCTTAAAATTTATACCGGAAACCTGGGTGCTATCCTTTTCCAATAGGGCCTGCACTAGCGAAAGCTCGGAAAAGACATATTTTTTATCTAAATTTTCCTCGATATAATAGATGCCGCTAACAACGACCTCCAACTGGTTATAAGGTTTATTGCGAAGGGATTGTTGGGAGATAGAGCCCTTTCCCGGTTTGGGCGCCAGAACAACCAAAGGGTTTCTATAGTTGTTGGTGCTCAGCCCCAAAAGATTGGCAATGCCTATCCCTATGACACCGTGCTGTTGGTCCAATTTCCAGTTCCCAAAATAGATGGTGCTGTCCATGGATGTTACCTTTCCATAATTGTCGTCGACCCCTTTAATATAGGCCACATGGCTTTTTTGGCTGTGGCTGAGATATACGCGCTCCTCCAATTCTTTAGAATAGGATGCGATTCCGTTAATGGTATTTAGTTGGGCTTCTTGATCTGGGGAAACACTAAAAAATTTCCCTGTAATCGGTAGGGCCTTAAGGTCTGGATCAACGGTATTGCTAAAAGAAAGACTAAAGGTTTTTAGTCCCGCAAAGCCGGAAAGCACCACAAAAAGTGCTGCCGAACCAATGACGATGACCAAGAAAGTAATAAAATTGATGATGTTTACCGCATTTTGGCTGCTTTTAGATCTAACATACCGCTGTGCGATGTAAAAGGGGAAATTCAATCTTAGGATTTTTTTCTTCTTTCCAATAAATCCGGATTGGAAATTGGGTTTTCCTCTCCTTTCAGGGATTTTTCAATATTGTCTATATATTCCAAGGAATCATCCAAGTAAAAGGAAAGTTCCGGGATCCTTCTCAATTGGTGTCTTGTTCGTTGGGCCAACTCGTGCCTAATTAAAGGCTGGTTGCTTTTCATCCCTTCCAAAAGTTCCTTAGCATCTTTGGTAGGGAAAATACTCACATATATTTTGGCCATGGACAGATCTGTCGGGACGCTCACTTTAGATACCGAAATCAACGTACCCCTTAACCCTCCATCAATCGCTGCGCGCTGTAGAATATCTACAATATCCTTTTGGATAACGCCCGCTATCTTTTTTTGTCGTTGTGTTTCCATGGCACAAAAATACGCACAATATGTGTATTTTAGCGCTATACTTGCCAGATACTGATATAAATTACTGATATATGAACAAAATTGAGCATTTGGGAATTGCCGTAAAAGATCTGGAAACCTCCAATATCTTGTTTAAAAAATTACTGGGAGCGGCCCATTACAAGGTAGAGGACGTGTTGTCTGAAGGGGTAAAAACCTCTTTTTTTAAGGCAGGCCCCAATAAAATAGAGTTACTTGAGGCAACCGATAAGGACAGTCCCATTGCCAAGTTTTTAGAAAGGAAGGGAGAGGGAATCCATCATATCGCCTTTGAGGTAGATGATATCGTTTTGGAGATGGAAAGGCTTAAGGCTGAAGGTTTTATAATACTAAATGAAGTGCCCAAAAAGGGGGCCGACAATAAGTTGGTTGCCTTTGTACATCCAAAAACCTCCAATGGAGTTTTGGTAGAGCTCTGCCAGGAAATAAAGGAATAATTTGCATTATGCGTTTAGGGATCGATTTTGCTTGCAACGTTTAAAAATAAATAGTAATATTGCATCCGCAATTTGCGGGTCCTATAGCTCAGTTGGTTAGAGCACCTGACTCATAATCAGGTGGTCCCTGGTTCGAGCCCAGGTGGGACCACTTTTACAATCCGTAGACGACTGTCAATCAGCAATCTACGGATTTTTTGTTTTCAAAAGGGACA
>JBLGAT010000073.1:0-14084 GCA_047612485.1 Psychroserpens sp. | reverse complement strand
CAAATACCGATTGGCTTCTGAGACATCCCTCATAGATCCAACCATACGAAAGGGGCCACCATTTTCATTTCTTAGGATACTTGCTTTTTCGTGAATATCTATATACGTGCCATCCCCCTTTAAAAAACGATATTTCACTTCAAAATAATTCTCTTTTGGGTTTCTGAGCAAATCCTTTAATTCGCTCAATACCCGTTGGACATCATTGGGATGCATATGATTGATCCTGGTCTGTAAGGTAACTTTCTCCTTGGGCAGCTCATGACCAAAATGCTCTACGTACCCTGAGCCCCAGTGTACATCTTCGTTGATGATATCCCAGTCGTAGATGACCTCTTTTGTAAGATCGGCAATGCGCTGAAAACGTTCATTGGCAATTTTTGCTTTCAGCAGGTAATTACTTTTTTCCGTGATATCACAGAGGGCTCCGACCATACGAATGGCCTTCCCATTTGCATCCCTTATGATAAAGGCCTTGTCGTTTACGATTACATACTCTTCGCCTGACTTTTTGAACCTGTATTCCTCTTCCCAGTTTTCACTATCCCTTTCCAACGCTCTTTCAAAGCTGTTTTCGACCCGTAATCTATCTTCAGGGTGGATATTCTCGATCCAAAGGATCAATCCCGCTTTTGCATATTCCTCGGATTGATGTCCGTAATTTTCGAAAAAATTATCGTTCCAATGCAATGTCTCGTTCACCAGATCCAAATCCCAAATAGCATCTGAAGTGGCCCTGGAAAGATAGGTGAGGCGCTGCAGTGCCTCTTCCAGATGAAGATAGTCCAATTGGTGTTGCGTAATATCCTCAATGGTACCCACCATTTGCAAAGGCCTACCAGCATTATTGAATTTTAAGGTATTACCGGCCTCCAAAAACCACTTCCAAGAACCATCTTTATGCTTTATTCTATAATTTACCTCGTAATTATCAATATTCCTTGCTAAATAATTATTCCACTGATCTTTGAGTGCCTTCAAATCCTCTGTGTGAATCATGGACTCCCATTTTTCAAGGGTTATGGGACCTAATTCTTCCTGATCATACCCCAGTATTTGGGGCCATTTGGCATCAAAATGTAAAATATCCTCCTCTAGGTTGCACCTCCAAAGGCTCAATTTGGAGTTTTCAATAATATTTCTATTGACCTCCTTTTGCAATTGGAGCTCTTCTTTGACCAACTTGAATTCCTTTTGGGTTTTTATCTCTTCCAAAACATTGACCACCTGAGCGGCGATTGTCAGAAGGGGCCTTTCCTGGTTGGAATTGAACTGAAAGCTATTATCGTATATTAGGCTCAATACCCCTAGTGGGTCTCCTTCCTTTGAGAGCAAAGGGCAACCTATATAACCCACCATGGTAGAATTCCCTTGGGCCAATATTCCGGTCCCAAAACCTGCTTCCTTTTGCACATTGGGTATAATGCAGATATGTTCTGGAGAGTTTAAAGTATGGGCAAGGAAAGGCTGTAATACCATTTTAAATTCCTGCGGAAGAGGTAGTCCTGAGTGATCGTATATTTCCTGATTGGGCCCACTACCCGAAATTACCGCAGAGGGAGCCTCACCAATAAATTTAGCCAAATCCAGTAACGGAAAAATTTTCTCCAGCTGCTTACTTTCCACGTCTAAGGACAGTCTTCTCTGGATAAAAAAAATATTTTTGTTCATTGTCACCAATCATTTTGCCGTTAGGTTTGCTAGACTCTATATTCAGACCCATTTGTTATTTATCTCAACTTTAAAGCCTTACGTATTGTTTTTGTCTTAAGACGGGGCATACAAGACATAAGTAAGAAAAATATTATAAAATATCCAAGATTTGTAAGGCGAATTTAGCCTTTATTCTAGAATCAATCTCTATTCCATGGAGGATTTGTACAATCAAAAAAAGCCTTCCGTTTCCGAAAAGCTTTTGTTTTATAGCAGTTGCGATTACCATTACGCCGCAACTAAGGCCACGAATATTAGAGCCTTTCTTATTCTTAATTTTCTACTTGTTAATTCCCAATACTATGTGCCAATTTAGCTGTTAACCACTTGGGTTTTTTAAAGAGTTGTTGAATTGATTTTAAAAGACCGGTAAAGGCATATCACAAATTTTCACCTTGAAAACGGGAATTTTGGTGTTTTAAAGACAAAAAAAATGAGGCTCTAAAATTTATAAAAAATTGGAAATAGAAATTCTTATACCAAGACCATTAATGTGGTAATCTATCTTTCAATAGACCATATAGAAACGTTCCCAAAATTGAAGCTACTATTACTACTAAAATGGGAGTATATCCCGCTCCAACTAAGGTAAACATAGGGCCAGGACACGCGCCTGCCAAAGCCCATCCCAAACCAAATATGACTCCACCATACATGTAACGACTAAAGCTTTTTGTTTTGGGAACAAATTTGATATGCTCTCCATAGAACGATTTAATAGAAAGCCGTTTTATGAGCTGTACGACAACAATTCCAATAAGTAACGCAGATCCTATAATCCCGTACATATGAAAGGAGTCAAATTTGAACATTTCATAAATTCGAAACCATGAAGCGGCCTCGGATTTAAACATGGTGATGCCAAAAAGTATGCCTATAAAAAGATATGATACTGTTCTCATGTAATTAAAAAATTAGGGGGAAAATAAAATGAATCATTGCCAGACCACCAATAAAGAAACCAATAACGGCTATAAGTGATGGAATTTGTAAATCACTAAGACCGGATATGGCATGTCCTGAAGTACAACCTCCAGCGTACCGAGCTCCAAAGCCAACTAATAACCCTCCAATGGCCAAAACAGCCAAGCTTTTGATATCTGTTAAAGCATCTAAATCAAAGAGTTCTGTTGGAAGATAGGTTTTCCCTGCACTATTAAATCCTAGGGACTGCAAATCTGCAATAGTATCAGGATTGATGGCAACAGCTGTTTCCGAGGAAAGAACATGGGAACCAATAAAGCCTCCGATTACCGCGCCGAAAACAACAATTAGGTTCCATCTTTGGGCTTTCCAATCAAACTTGAAAAAATCTGCTTTATTACCCGCACCGCAGATGGTACACATTGTTCGTAGATTTGAGGACATCCCAAAATTCTTATCTACCATAAGCAGCAAAAACATAATAAAGGCAATCATTGGTCCTGAAACATACCATGGCCAAGGTTCTAATATCCAATTCATTGGTTTAATTTAAGTTGCAAAGAAACGTTGTTTAAATGAAGACGTCGGTAACTTTGGTTACACAATAAAGGTCCTCTTTGAACAAAAGACCTCTTAATACGCAAATACAAAATCAAAAACTTACCCGATAACACGTTACATGCAAAACTGGACAAGTTTTGTACTTTATATTTTTAAATCTAATCTTGGTAAGCCGAGAGCATCCAAACCAGTTTTTCTTGTTGCACAATATAATCGCTCATTAAAGACACTGTTCCTTCATCATCTGCTTCAGATGCAATTTTAAGAACTGCTCTTTCCTTTTTCAACAAAATTGCAAGGCTATCCAGAATATGGTCAACTGCGGTGTCCCCATCCATAATATTTTCCGCCGCCTTAATCTCTGAATTATCCAAATACTTAGAATAGGTATGGATAGGTGATGCGCCTAAGGTAAGTACTCGCTCAGCTATTTCATCCACCTTCAATAAAGCATCGTTATAAAGCTCTTCGAATTTTAGGTGCAACTCAAAGAACTTCCTCCCTTTTATATTCCAATGAAATCCTCTAAGGTTCATATAATACAATTGGTAATTAGATAATAGATCATTTAGATCATTAGCTATTTTAGCCGTATTTTCTTTGTTTAATCCAATATTGGATAGACTAGTATTTTTCATTTTTTGTTTATTTAAATTCATTTACTTTTTCGCTAAGATCATACACCTTAGCGGCTTTAATTTCCTTTGCTATAATACTGGATCCAGCTGCACTTCTATACCCCCCGGCGCAATGAACCACTATGGGCCTATCTGTTGGGATAATCCCAATAGATTCTCTCAGTTCATTGAGGGGCACGTTAATGGCGTGGTCGAAAAACTTGCCCTCTTGGACTTCACTTTTATTTCTGATGTCCACAATAGTATAGGCATCCTCGTTGTTTTGAAAAGCTTGAAAATCAAAATTGTCCGACTGTTCCAATTGTTCGTTTGACAATGTCGCCACTGCTTTGATTTGCAATTCATACCCTATTTTGGCAATTCTCTCCAGCACTTCCTGTCTACTATCAATGGTGTCCACTATAAGATAATAGGGTTCATTAGGCTGTATGATAGCGCCCAGCCAAGTTTCAATTTTATCGTCTTCATTCCTGAACATAATGTTTATTGAATTGGGCAGATGGTTTTTCTTAAAGTCATCTTGGTCCCGTGTATCAATCACAATTATATCTTTATCCAAGGAAGATACCCCGAGCCTAAAAGGTATTTGTGAAATACTACGCTCAAAATTTTCTGCTCCTCCCTTGTTCATGTCCACGTCAAATCCGAAATAGCCAGGGATAAAAGGTTGATCCGCCAAAATATGATTAACAAATTCGTCTCGAGTTTGGGTTTTAAACGCCCAATTCCCCATCCGTTCATTCCCGAGGGTACTGGAAGAATCCGTACTCATGTTTTTACCACAAAGAGAACCGGCTCCATGGGCAGGATATACAATGGTTTCATCTGGAAGTGAATTGAATTTGTTTTGCATGGTATCGTACATGGCCTTGGCCAGTTCTTCCCGTTTTGCGACCATGTTGCCCGCCTTTTCTCTCAAATCAGGCCTTCCCACATCTCCTATGAATAAAGTATCCCCCGTGAACATGACATGCTCATTGGCTTCATCCTTTGCTACAATAGTAATACCATCTGGGGAATGGCCAGGGGTGTTAATGGCGGAAAAAATTACTTTTCCCATCTTAAGTTTATCACCATCATCAAAGGTTGTATGAGGATATTCTGCCCCAACCAATTTACTTACATACAAGATTGCGCCTGTCTCTTTATGAATTTGTAGATGACTGCTCACAAAATCAGCATGGGGATGTGTTTCAAAAACAGCAATAATTTCAGCATCGTTCTCCTCTGCAAATTTGTAGTATGGTTTAGGATCCCTTGATGGGTCTACTAATGCTATTTTTTTATCACTCAATATTGCATAAGAATAATGAGCCAATGGTTTATCTTGAAATTGTTTGATTTCCATAATGATTGTTTACAATTTACTACAAAATTACTGGTTTGCACCCTAGATGTTGGTAACAGCAGTTACACATGACCAAGGTTTAACATAGTATTAACTGGCTAAAACGCCTTCCAAAGAGCTTACATAATCAAGGCATTAATGCATAACCTGGAAGTTGGCAATTTGCCAGGACACTAATTGCTGACAGGGCCGATTGGACATATTCGTTCATATCATTGTCTTGAATATCCCTGGTTCTTATAGCATGGGAACAAACATATAGTTCCACCCCATGCCGTTTTAATATTTCCAATAGTAGCAAATTAGGATTTGATTTATCATGTTTTTTTTTGATAATTACCTTCGTTCATAACTAGGTATGTTAATTTGCTCAAATTCAAAGTGCCTTAAGAGCTGTAAACCCTTGGAAACCTTCTGTATTGGACCCTATGCCGAACAAATACGAGGCACCTGATTACACATTGATTTAATATTGAATTCTAACTTCCAATAAATCCGAATTAGGCAATAAAAAGATGAAACCTAGTAAGTTTCATCTTTTTGCAATGGATGGGGGAAAGTGTTTAATTAAACGTTCTTGCCTTTCATCATTTTATTCCAATAGAGATATGGCAATCCGTATTTCTTTAGCATCCATAACCGCCAATGTTCTTTAGAACTATCAAAAACAAGCATCTGCTTTAATTTTGGATCAGGGGTAAAGTTATTTTTATAATCAAATTCTGCCAATACCATTTTTCCATAGTCGGTCACTAGCGGACAGGAGGAATAGCCATTATAGGCTTTTGTCCCGATTTTGTTTTGTTTTATCAACAGGTCTATATTTTCGACCACAATGGGTGCTTGTTTTCTTACGGCCGCACCTGTTTTTGCAGTTGGTAACGAGGAAACATCTCCCAAACTAAAAATATTTGGATATTTAGTATGCTGCATGGTTTGACTGTTCACGTCTACCCATCCTGCCTCATTTACCAAGGAAGATTCCTTTACAAACTTTGGTGCTACCGATGGCGGTGCCGTATGCAGCATATCATAATGAATACCATATCTGTTACCTTCAATAGTCACTTTTACGTCTTTGTAATTATATTGAAAAGACTTATCTAATTGTTTATCATCATCCCCAGACCTTACCACACTACTGCCAGGCGCAATATCTTTGCCCAGTTCATACCAGGCAATCTGCTTTTTGCCATCTACCGCCACAAGTTTGTGATAAAACCTAAGATTGATATCCTTTCTATCAACAACCTTCATTAAGGTATCAGCAATCCTTTTAATCCCAAATATTACTGTCCCTGAGGTTGCAAATACGACATCAATATTTTTTCGAACCCCAGTCTTTCTAAAATAGCTTTCTGCCAAATACATTATTTTCTGGGGTGCCCCTCCACATTTTATAGGGGTGGTAGGTTGTGTGAACAAAGCCGTCCCTCCCTTAAAATTTTTAATGACATCCCATGCATGTTTTGAATCGGTATACGTACTGCAGACCACCCCTTTATCTATGGCATCCCCCAATCCGGGTACCAAACTAAAATCATAAGCTAATCCGGGAGCTACCACCAAATAGTCATATGATATATCCCCTTTGTTTTCCGTATGGACCAGGTTATTTTCCGGATCAAAACCAGTGGCCTTGTCCTTTATCCAGTTAGCGGCTTTAGGTATGATAGATGCCATGGGCCTGGCTGTTTTGTCGTAGTCGTAAGTGCCGGCAGCCACCAAGGTCCAAGCCGGTTGATAGTAATGTGTATCAGATGGCTCAATGATAGCAACGTCCTTAGCATTTTTCTGTCTCAAAAGTTGTGAAGCCACCATAATGCCAGCCGTACCCCCTCCAATAATTAGTATTTGATAATGTGATTTCATTTGAGATATTTTATAGTAATTATAACTCCTTAAAGATAGATCCAAGATTTAATGAGCACAGTAACAATGGTTACATAGAGCAAAAAAATGCGTGGTAATTTTAAGCCATAATAAAAGGATCTGTCATTCTGTATGACAGACCCCTCTTCTAAATTATTCAATTGCTACTTTTTTTTCTTGCAGGTATTAAGACCCACAATACTATATAGCGGACAAAAGCTTACAAAGCTGGTCAGCAAAAATATCCCTGCCATCCCGAGAAGTACATAAGCCAATGTACCGTCTATGATTTTCTGCCAATAAAATACACCGATCACAATAGCAATAATAAATCTAATCATGCGGTCTGTACCGCCCATGTTTTGTTTCATATTTCTATAATTTAGTTGAATACATATTTTATTACTAACACAACGGCAGTGATCAAGCCTACACAAATAAGGCAAACCAAAAACAACTTTGTCCAATTGCTTAGTTTCATAATCAAATATAAATTGGTTGTTCAACATAAACTGTGACAATTGTCATCATTGGTCGGGCCAGTTAGAATTAATGTTCCACAACCAGACCCCTACCAAAAATAATTAGGCACCCAATATATTGGAAAAATAGGCACTATGGCTTTACGCACACTTGGCTTGGCCAGTATATTCCATTTTTCGAGGCTTGTATTTTACTCCTATTGCCTTTCCCATTCCATAAAACCTCCCTTTAAATCATAGATTTTTTTGAAACCCATGCCAACAAGACGTGTAGCCGCCTTTTGACTGCGGTTGCCTGACCGACAATAAACATAGACAGGTTCTTCTTTGTTTAATTTTTCGAATGTTTTGCGAAATGCCTCCCCATTGAAAAAATCAACATTCTTGGCATTCTTAATATGACCCCCCTTATATTCTTGGGAGGTACGCACATCGATCAATTGCATTTTATTGTTTTTTATGGCATCCCGAAACTCTTGCAGGTTTAGAATTTTTACCAAGTCTGTTTTATTGGACTTGGGTTTGAATAATGTGGATAAAAAAGACATAATTATTAAGTTTTTATTAAAAGTACCCAAGAAAAAACAGAACAGCAGTAACTTTGGTTACACACAATAGTAATCGACCAAAAAAATGACCTGTTTTTTACAGGTCACTAAATGGACATACATGTTTGATACTTACTTTCCTCAGAACAATTATTGTTCTACAAAAAACTCCATATAAAAAATGAAACCCGCCATTACCAAGATGAAATAGCCAAATCCTTTTTTAAGCTTGTTGCCATCGATAAAATTACTCAAGTAACTCCCGATGAAAATGCCTATCAGTGAAAGTCCGGTAAAGAGTCCTAGGAAGCCCCAATCTATTTCCATGGTCAAAGCATCTCCTAAAAAGAAACCCGATAAAGATTTGAAAGCAATTATTATTAGCGAAGTGCCCACAGCTACTTTCATCTCCACATTGGCAAGGATTACCAGGGCAGGGATAATCAAAAATCCACCACCAGCTCCTATCATTCCTGTTATAGCTCCAACAATCAATCCCTCGGCCAATATTAATGGATAGTTGTATTTTACCTCCCCATCTCCTTCTACGGTTCTTTTTTTTCCGTTCTTGAGCATGGAATAAGCCGCAGGTATCATCAAAACGGCAAAAAGACCGAACATTGCCATTCTTCTGGTGAACTCAAAATCTCCCATGTTGAAGAGAACATCAGGCAATGCGGGCACCACATAATACCGAACAACCGTTACCCCAATGATTGCTGGGATACCAAATACAACCGAAGTTCGCCAATCGACATATCCTTTTAAATGTTGTTGCCAGCCACCAACAAGGGCACTGGCACCCACGATGAACAAAGAGTAGGCAGTGGCAACTTTTTCATTGACAGTAAAAAGGTAGGCTAACACAGGTACGGCCAAAATTGATCCTCCTCCACCAATCAAACCTAGCGAAATTCCAATTATCAATGCACTTGCATAACCAAACACTTGCAACAACTCCATATCAATTTATATTTAACATTGCGAAACTAGTCCACCAAAAAAGGTTGTGCAGTAACATTGGTTACAGAACCCTTATAAATCCAAAATTTTTATATAATTTCTATGAAGTTCTATTTTTCCCATTTGTTCCAATTTTTTAAGAAATATCGAAATGACTACCCTAGAGCTCCGCGCTTCGTATGCTATTTCTTGATGGGTATTATAGATTGTTTGACCTCTATTTATTCTTGATTTTTCCTTAAGATATACAATTAGCCTTTGGTCCATATTATGGAAGGCAATGCTATCCAGTGTGCCAAGCAATTCGTTTAGTCGGGTGTGGTAGCTTTCAGACACAAAATTCCGCCATGATTTATATCCCTCCGGTACTTCTTTAAATGTTCCAACCTGTACTATTGCATCAATAAGGGCATCTCACCTTTATGTTGTTAAGGATTCACCTCCTAAAAATCACACATATGACAACGCTACTATTTTAAGAATGGAATACTGTATAGTTCTGAGTCTTTTCCAAATATCCATTAGCTTTTTGACCAAAAATAAAGGATGTGATTTTCTGATTCGGTAACATTAGCCACATGAAATCTTATCCAGATAAATTAGACTGAAAGGGTTATTTCAATCTATAAACAACTAGTAGCTATTTCTTAACCAACGATCCTTTCAAGTAAGCAAAAATGGACATAGGTTGCAGCAGCTTATTTTTGTGACCGAACACATCAAAAAGGGAGAAAACAAAAAAAGCTTTCCGTTTCCGAAAAGCTTTTGTTATGGTGTGGAGTTACGCATTAACATACCTCAGGTCGCCAATTTTAGCGACTTCCAATGATTAAATTTTTATTCGTTTGTGTTCCATACTTTCAACCAAACGGACCACAAACCACCTAAAACTTTTAAATAATTGCTTCGTTTTCTTTATAAATTCGGGCAATTCGTAGGGTTCAAAATCGAACCGTAGGATCACCTCCCGGGCTTCGTCACCGTGGATTTCAAGTCCGTTTTCAATCTCAAAATCGAGGCGATCAAATCGATATACGGGTTCCGTACGGCGATCACTATAGACAAAACTGTTACCAGTCTTATCCAGATAAAACCTAAAAGAGGTATATTCTCCTGGGTTCAGCTGTATCGCACTACTGGACCTTATAAAATGTCCTGTATGCAATCCTTTTATGGCAAGCATAGCTCGTGTTGGGAAATCTTCTATAAAATGTTCTTTACCGTTTTTATCAATCGCAGAGAGTTTGTTGATATTGAGTGTCATTTCTGAAACCCCTTGCTTTGAGGCAATATTACTTTTAAGCACCAAATCCTTGATTCGCTTTCCTTCGGCATCCCATTGATCTATCACATCAAATGAATAGGGGATGGTTTGCCATATACTTGGATAAAATTTTGTTTTTGTCATGATACTGTATATTAAAAATTATACACCGCAAAATTCCGAAAGAATGATTGACCAAAACTAGATTGGATTTTCCTATTTCTATGCTGTATTACCTTTTTAAGATATAATTAAGAATAAATAAGGTTAATGAGTCATATTTTCAGTCGGTTAGGCGTAATATAGTCTATTCAATAAAGTCATTGGAAGGGTCATTTTTTGTTTATGACCCTTCGGGTATACTTAGGTGAATTCAGCAGATAACAACAAAGAATCAATACCTCAATACAGCATAAATGAAGTAAGTACCAAACCAAAAAAGGCAATGGGTATAATGATCAATAAATAAATAAAGGAAATAGTGTTTGCCTTAAAGATGGCTCCCAACCAACTACTGTCATAAAAGTTTTTTAATGATAGTATAAGATAAATAAGAAATGAGCATACAAATAAAATTTCTAGCCATATGGGTATTTCAATTAAATTCTGTACAACTAGTAATACAAATAATGATGTAAATACGAAAGTGAAAAAATAAAAACTAAAAACCATGTGATGGGCAAAATTACCTTTCCTCCAATAAAATACCTTGAGCAACAAAGCAAATAGTGGCATTAATAAAAACATGGCAATAGGGATGGTGTCATAAAAAGCTTTTAAAATACCGCCACCGCGCTGCTCATAAAACTTCAGCAATTGCCTATAAAATCTTGTTTTGAACGCTCCAGCATCATCGTCCAATCCCATGGCCTTTAATTTTTGCTGTTGAGGTGCTCCAGCAACTATGAGCGAATCCAATACTTCACGTTTAAAACCAAGGGAAACATTTACCGGTGCAATGGTATGAGTGGTCTGTTTGGAATTGATGAGGGAGTCTAAAGTCATTAATCTGGTATCTGATTCTCCCAAAGCCACTTTATTGTCTTTTAGCGCCTTTTTAGCAGCAGCAAATTGTATAGAATCATTTCCGTTAGAAAGACTGTCCAAATTAATTTTTTGCTCAAACCCCTTTTTCAAAGCTTGGCTAATGGTATTGTCCGCCCTTCGTATTGTAAATGAAAAAAGAAAGAAGAAAAGCACCGAAATGAATAGGTAAAACTGGGCAGGATGCAGATAATACTGCCGTTTTCCATCTACAAAACGGCGTGCCAGCACACCTGGTTTGAGCATTAACGGTATAAAGCTTCTAAAAAAACGGCCGTCGACTGAAAAATAATTACTAATAGTATTGCTAAACAACAACCCAATGGTAAGATTGTCAGCAACTTCCTGACCACAATAGGGACAAAACTGGAAATCTGGAGCCATCTTACAGCCACAATTTTTACAACTTTTCTCGGTAGACATTGGTTTTGTTTTCTATAAAACTACAAAAGTTTTTTAATATGGCTTATTTCATTGGTCCAGCACTTTCCTAATAAGAAAATGTCATTTAAGCCTCTAATTTCTCTAATGGCACCTATAATTTATTTTCCTTTTAACTAGAAAGAAAACAGCACAAACCAATCATACAATCACGCCAACTTACATGTAAAAATTCCTTTTAGTTGCGTTTATATGCTATATTAGACGAATACGGTGAACAAGTTCACTTTAGCCCAACGTTGTGCTTCATTATGACTAACCGCTAATCAATGATAAAATTCTTTAGACGTATTCGCCAAAACTTACTCATGGAAAATAAAACATCCAAATACTTTAAATATGCTATTGGAGAAATTATATTAGTGGTCATAGGTATTCTCATTGCTTTGCAAATTAACAATTGGAATGAAAAACGTAAAAACGATAGCAAAATAGGAACGATTCTAAAAGAGATACAAAAAGATTTAGGAGAAGATATACTTAAATCTAAAGAGTTGTTTGCTTATTATAAGACCCATGATTCTATCATCCAATTGGCTTTAGATAACAAATTATCAAGAGAAGACTATTTGGGGGACAATAGAGTTGATTACGTAAATGTTGCCGTTGATGCATTTCACATGAAAATTCATAGCAATGGCTATGAAAAATTAACCGATAATCTAGATAATATTCCAGAGAAGTATCAAGATTTAATTGCACCTCTAAATGAAATTTACACCTACGATAAATACGAAATAGACAAATTTGATGCAAGAATAGATAAAGTAACCGATCGCCTGATGGATGATTTTGCAGCATCAAAGACTTGGTATTATAGATGGAGCCAAAATCAAATAAGCGATGAGGCAGTCAATTATTTTTTAAATGATTCTCTTTATAAAAATGCCTTGGCAATTTATAGTAATGCCTCAATTAATTTAAGAAACAATGTCAGTAGTTTCAGTAGTCACGCCAGCGAGCTGTATAGAACTATTGCAGAGCTTACTGGTGACCCTAAAATAGTACCAGATTTTATTCCTCACCATTTAATAGAACCCACAGATCAAGAACTGGAAGCAATTACAGGAAACTACACATTGGTTAAAATTAAAAATGACAACGGTAACATTACCCAATTTAAAGACCCATTTACAGTTGCGGCCAATAAAAAAAGCATACACATAACTGATGTAAAATATGATAATACTTATGGTGTCTATTTTAAAAGTAGTACAGAATTATATGATGAACAAGGAACTTTCCCAATCATAAAAAATGATAAAGGTGAGGTTGTAAGTATACTATTAAGGTTTAGAAATGCTGAATATGAACTCATAAAAATGGAATAGAAACTTTTCTGCCTCGAAATTACAATGACTAAATTGTTTAAATTGAGTTCCGAATTAACCGACCGAAAATAATAAACGGCCAACCAATAACCAATGATAAAATTCTTTAGAAATATTCGACAAAAAATGGTGACTGAAAATAAATTCAGTAAGTATTTACTTTATGCTATTGGAGAAATTATATTAGTTGTTATTGGTATTCTTATTGCACTTCAAATTAATAATTGGAATGAAAATAAAAAAAGTGAAAATCAACTTAATAATATTTACAAAGAAGTTGAATCAAACCTAAAGTCTGACCTCTCAAATATAGATGATGTTATAAAACAATATGAACAGTTAGAATTAAGACTTGAAAAAATGATTGTAGTAGAGTATTCAAGTATTCCCTTGGATTCAATTAATGCTAATAATTATTCGGATTTTATTCCAAGCAAAAGAGATATAAATAATTTTATTTCCTTTGAAATTCAAGATAAAGGTATAGCATTAATTAAAACGTACAATGACTTTAACAAAAGCGGAAATAAAGACCTTACAAATGAAATTATTCAATTCTATAAAATTGCGGAACTTTTAAATATGGTACTGGACAAATTAAAGGAAGAGTCATTTAATAATATAAAATATTTTGAGCAATTCTCTTGGTACCCTGACTATATGAATACCAAATACAATCCAGGAACGATAGATTTTTTTGCAAAAAAAGGAATTTTTAAAAATAAGGTTGTCACCTTTAGATTGATAGCGATTGAAAATTTTTTACCATTATTAAGAGAATATAAAAAATCAGCATCTATATTATTAGAAAAAATAGAAACAGCTGATTAAAAATAACGAAAGCACAACAATGGTAACCGTTGCACAAGCCCTTAATTTCGGAAAAATAGGACCCAATCAAGCCCTTCTGCCTGGCCCTTTCTTTTTAAACCGGTCATTGGAACACCGTTTTTTG
>JBLGAT010000072.1:0-14257 GCA_047612485.1 Psychroserpens sp. | reverse complement strand
CATTTAGAATATGCTTTTGCCGATGCCTTTATCAAATTAAATATAAAGGAAAAGAAAAGAGTTGCCGTAATCAAAGGAAATGGAGAATTGGAGGATATCTATATTGCGGATTACCTAACTACGATACGCGATTACTACAACATTGGTGCCATCACCTTGGATTCCGTTGACAGTAACCCCCAACAGGTCTTAGATCAACTGAAGGGCTACGATTTGGCTATCATTGCAAAACCAACACAAGCGTTTACTGATGCCGAAAAGTATGTTTTGGACCAGTATATCGTGAACGGAGGTAAGTCCATTTGGTTGATTGATGAGGTAGCGATGGAACTGGATAGTCTTTTCAATGAAAAAGGAAGCGCTTTCGCCTTAGAGCGGAATTTGAACCTCAATGATTTTTTCTTCAAGTACGGGGTTCGAATCAACCCTGTATTGATCAACGACCTATATTTCACCCAAATAGTCCTCGCTTCTGGCGAAGGCAATGATGCAGCATATAATCCTGTTCCCTGGTATTATAACCCCATGGTTTTTTCGAGGAACAACCATCCCATAAACAACAATTTGGAGGCCGTTAGATTCCAGTTTGCCAATAGCATGGACACCTTGCCCAACCCATACAAAAAGACCATTTTATATTGGAGCTCTCCCCTTTCAAAGACGGAAGGCACGCCTAGGGAAATCAATCTCAACACCACAAATACCCCACCTGTAAAGGAGAGTTACAATAACGGGAATCAGCCTATGGCGGTATTGATAGAAGGTGCATTTAAATCGGCCTTTTTAAATAGGGTGAAGCCCATTACTTTAAAAGGCGCTAAGGAAATAGGAGAGGCCAACAAAATGTTGGTCATAGCCGACGGGGACCTTATCAAAAACCAAGTTAGAAATGGAAGACCATTAGAACTGGGCTATGACAAATGGACAAATAACTATTTTGGAAATAAAGAATTCTTGGTCAACAGTATCAATTACCTTTTGGATGACAACGGACTTATAAACATTAGGAATAAGAAGGTGGCAATACCCTTTTTGGACGAGAAAAAAATTGTGGAGGAAAAAAGCAAATGGCAGTACCTAAACATTGGGCTTCCCGTTGCTTTGATCTTACTTTTTGGATGGATTTTCAACGCCTTCAGAAAGAAAAAATACGGCGCTTAAGTGTTAATAAGTTTGTTTTCTTTAAAGGCGCAATTAAAATACCTTTGTTTAAAGTATTTTTGAACCCAAAATTCTGGATTGGTAACTGTATTTTGCCCAAATATGTATATTTTCGGGTGCGTCTTATCAAAATGGGGTTTCGACATTAAAATAATATAACTAATGAAATTTATAGTATCCAGTACTTATTTACTAAAACAATTACAGGTTTTGGGAGGAGTTATCAATAATAGCAACACACTTCCCATATTGGATAATTTTTTGTTCGATCTTGATCAAAACAAACTTACCGTTTCTGCCTCTGATTTGGAAACTACAATGAGCTCTGTTTTGAACGTAGACTCCGATAGTGTTGGAACCGTTGCTGTTCCTGCCAAACTATTGTTGGAAACCTTAAAAACATTTCCAGAACAACCTTTGACCTTTGTAGTTGAGGATAACAACACGGTGGAGATCAGTTCCAATCACGGTAAATATGCTCTGGCCTATGCCGATGGGGCAGAATTCCCAAAAGCCGTAGAGCTTTCCAATCCAAGTTCCACAACCATTATTGGTGATATTCTGGCCACGGCCATCAATAAAACCATCTTTGCTGCTGGGAATGACGACCTTAGACCCGTGATGAGCGGTGTGTTTTTTCAATTCTCTCCAGAAAATCTAACATTTGTTGCCACGGATGCCCATAAATTGGTAAAGTATCAGCGTGCAGATGTTTCCGCTTCCCAGGTAGCCGAATTCATCATGCCCAAAAAGCCATTAAACCTTCTAAAAGGAATACTGGCAGGTAGCGAGACAGATGTAACCATTGAATACAATGAGAGCAACGCTAAATTTTCATTTGATCAAACAGAGCTTATCTGTAGATTGATAGATGGGAAGTACCCTAACTATGATGCGGTGATCCCCAAAGAAAACCCCAATAAATTGAGCATCTCAAGAAATCAGTTCTTGAGCTCTGTAAGAAGGGTTTCCATTTTCTCCAACAAGACTACCCACCAAATACGTTTAAAGATTGCAGGTGCGGAATTAAATATATCTGCGGAAGATATAGATTACAGCAACAAAGCAGAAGAACGCTTGACGTGTTCTTATGCTGGTGATGATATGCAAATTGGGTTCAACTCCCGTTTTCTGATAGAAATGCTCAACAATTTGACATCAGATGATGTTTCCCTTGAAATGAGCTTGCCCAACCGCGCAGGAATTTTGACTCCCGTAGATGGACTGGATGAAGGCGAACATGTTACTATGTTGGTAATGCCTGTTATGCTGAACAGCTAGTATTGTCCCTATAGAATTAAAAAAGCCGCATATGTCAATGCGGCTTTTTTTTGTTTCTATATTAACCTGAATTAAACGAATTTAAAACTCAGGGGATAATAAGGGGTTTCCCCATTATTTGCTCTAACCGCATTTATAATTGGAAAAACAAATCCAATGATCCCCACCGCTAGAAAGCCTAAAAAGCCCAGTCCAAAAAATAATATCAATGGAACACTGATAAGGATATAGATAAAGAGGCTTATTTGAAAGTTGATAATGGCCTTTCCATGCTCATCCATATTCATAACCTTATCTTTTTGGGTGAGCCATAAAACCAAGGGTACAATAAATCCTCCAAAGCCGGTTACCAAATCCAGTAATTGGGTTAAATGGGTTATCACTAAAAGTTGTCTATTTTCTGCTTGCATGATTTGATTTTTTTATGATTGATGTGCCTATAGGACGCAATTCAATATCAAATGTTACAAGGAATTATGGCAATTCCCTTAATATGCTTGCTATTAAAGCTTTTTGCGCAATTTCTGCAGTTTACCTTTATCCTTTTCCATATTCAGCTTCAATTTTTGAGTTTTATCTTTTATCTTTTTAATATCAACAGGGGATAACGTTCCTTTTCTCTCCCCATTGAATAATTTTTCTTCCAATTTTATTACTTTTCTTTCATCATTGGAAATTGATTTTTCTTTAGAAGCGATACTACCTTCCAGGTTTTTGAGTTTCTTCCTTTCCTTTTCGGCCTTTTTTTTCTCATTTTCGGCCTTTTCTTTTTCCTTTTGTGCCTTTGCTTCTTTTCTTTCTGCCGTCTCCACTTTCTTTTTCACGGCCGCGCGTTCCATGGCCTCTTGTTCCATTTTAGCGACACTGTCCATTGGCATTTTAGTTTCTTGTCCATATATATTGCAAAAAGATGTAATACACAGGACAAATAGTAAATATTTAATTCGTTTCATGATGCCAGCTATTTAGTAGTTAGACCTAATTTAAGGTATGAAATAAAACCCAATCCAAATTAAGAAAGAAAGGGAATTGTTTATTGATATAAGGAATACAGGCAATCTGCCCAAGAAGCCCCTTATAGTCTGTATTTTCCGTATTTTTGCTCTAAAATCAGGGTTATGATTCCAAATGATACCATAATAGCATTAGCAACAGCCTCTGGAGCAGGAGCCATAGCGGTCATTCGAGTATCGGGGAAGGATGCGATTGCTATTTCTACCCCCCTGTTCCGTTCTATAAGGGGTAAGGATTTGGCCAAACAAAAAAGCCATACGGTCCATTTGGGTCATATCATGGATGGGGAACGCACCATAGATGAAGTATTGGTGACCATTTTCATAGGCCCAAATTCTTATACAGGTGAGCATGTTATTGAGATTTCATGTCATGGTTCGCCCTATATACAGCAACAAATTATTCAATTATTCCTTAGAAATGGCTGTAGAACGGCAAGTGCCGGTGAATTCACCCTGCGCGCCTTTTTGAACGGAAAATTAGATCTGAGTCAGGCCGAAGCAGTTGCCGATCTTATTGCCTCCGACAATGAGGCAAGCCATCAAATTGCCATGCAACAAATGCGCGGCGGTTTCAGCAATGAAATTAAAAGGCTTAGGGACGAGTTGCTCAACTTTGCATCCTTGATAGAACTGGAACTCGATTTTGCAGAGGAAGATGTTGAATTTGCAGATAGGAATCAGTTTAAAGCCTTGGTGGACCGCATCCGAGAAGTGCTCAAAAGGCTCATCGATAGTTTTGCCGTGGGGAATGTCATTAAAAATGGAATCCCTGTGGCAATTGTAGGGGAACCCAATGTGGGTAAATCAACCTTATTAAACGCCCTGTTGAACGAGGAGAGAGCCATTGTCAGTGAGATTCCCGGAACAACTCGGGATACCATAGAAGATGAGATTTCCATTGGGGGTATGGGTTTTCGATTTATTGATACGGCAGGCATACGAGAAACTATTGATGTAGTGGAGAGTATAGGAATAAAAAAGACCTTTGAAAAAATTGAACAGGCCCAAGTGGTCATTTATCTTGTGGATGGAATTCAAGTTGTGGGTGATGATAATAGGTTATCCTTAATTAAGATTGAACTGGAAAAGATCCAGAACAAACACCCCCAAAAGCCATTACTGTTCATTATAAATAAGGCGGATCAAATAACAGATGCACAGCAATCAAAGATTTCGGAAGAATTGCCTTCTGCCCTCTTCATTTCTGCCAAAACAGGAAAAGGGATAGAAAGACTAACAACGGAACTTCTAAATTTCGTAAACACCGGGGCTTTAAAAAATAATGAGACCATCGTCACCAATGCCAGACACTACAATTCGCTCTTAAAAGCTTTGGACGACATTGAGAAAGTAAAGGAGGGAATAGACTTGGGTATTTCGGGAGATTTAATGGCCATAGATATCCGACAAGCCCTATACCATTTTGGTGAAATTACGGGTGAAATTACATCAGATGATCTCCTGGGCAATATTTTTGCCAACTTCTGTATCGGCAAATGATAAAACAGAAATTAAATAATACTAATTTCCTTGGACTTCCCTGGACTTATTGTACCTCATATTGCCTTATCAATCTGTATGCAAGCAGAACGCACTCACCCCCTAGCCTGACCTTAAAAGGCAATTTAAAAGCGTTAGGAATAAATGTGATGCAACTCCAGTGCTACCGGTTATGAATTCAGGCGTGACGATCAGTTCGATTGGGTAATCTGCATTTAGGGATAAGATTGAATTTTTATTGCATGAAATACTCCCTGTAATCACCCCGTGTTCCTTAGCTTTTTGAAGCCCATCCAAGCACATAAGGTGTTGTACCCGAGGCTGCAATTCCCAAAAGTACATCCTTATCACAAATATTGAATTTTTTTAAATCTTCCCAAGCTTGTTCCATATCATCTTCGGCGTTTTCAACGGCTCTTCTTAGAGCTCTATCGCCACCGGCTATAAGTCCAATCTTCCGTAACTCCGAAAGTGGGTGGGCATTCAGAAGCATCTAACACTCCTAATCTACCGCTAGTTCCTGCCATATATAAAACAATTGGCCTCCTAATTCCATCCGGGAAATAGTGATTGTTACAAAATTCTGAATATTAGGAATTGCCTTTTCAACGGTCATTGGAACTGATTGATCTTCCTCATTTATATTATGAAGAAGTTTAAAGCTGCTACACAATCAATAAAAAGTTCAATAAAAATCAATAGTATTACTATTACTATATAGAAGTTTAACTATCATTTGTGAGTAGTAATAGTATTAATTTATTTTTAGGTTCTATTTTTACTCTTGAACAACTTTAAGCAATTAGATTATGAAATCAATTTTGAAGACACTTAGCATCTGCCTTTCGCTAACAGCATCGACTACGTTAACGGGCCAATCCATGACTATTCAGGGCGAAAGCTCTAGGGCTGTGAAAATAGATAGAAGCCAAATTCTGGTAGAAACTGTTTTGACGAAGGAAGAACAAGAAGCCCTTACCCCAAGAGAAGTATTGGAAAGCCTGAAAGCAGGAAACGAAAGATTCGTCAGAAGTGATCTCACCGCAAGGGACCATTCCGCTCAGATACGAGAGAGTGCCGATACACAATTCCCCAAGGCCATAATATTGTCTTGTGTGGATAGCAGGGTCCCGGTAGAGGATGTCTTTGATAAAGGCATAGGTGACATTTTTGTGGCCAGGGTCGCCGGAAATTTTATCAATGAAGATATCTTGGGGAGTATGGAATTTGCGACCAAGGTAGCTGGGGCAAAATTGATCCTAGTTTTAGGACATGAGAATTGCGGTGCCATACATGCCGCCATTGATGGTGCGAAGATGGGTCATATCACAAAAATGTTAGAAAACATCAAGCCAGCGATCAAAAGGTCGAACCTCGCCACTGGTCCAAGAAGTTCACAGAACAGATTATTGGTGCATGAGGTATGTGAAAACAATGTCAGAATTGCAATGGAGAATATTGTCAAGGAAAGCCCGCTGCTCAAAACAATGATGGAAAATGGGGAAATAGGCATTGAAGGAGCTGTATATGATATGGACACTGGGGTCGTTAATTTTATAAGATAGGATGAAATTTAACAAAAACTGCCTTCATAAAGGTGGTTTTAAAACAGGTTACGAAAAGTAAATCAAAAATATGGATATAGCTATTTTGGAAAAGAAATTACAGGAGGTTTATGATGCCCTCATTTATTCAGGTAATATACCAACTGAGTTTCTTGAGGATACGAACGATGAATATGTTTGCAGTGCACAAAACCTGTTAATGTATTTGACATTGCGAAGTATCGACCTAAGGAAAATACAAGCCGGATTAACCGAACTAGGGATTTCTTCGCTCGGCACAAGTGCCGGTTATGTTCTTGAGAATGTTTCCCGTACCCTTAGCCTTATTCAATTGATAAATGGGGTGCCTTTAGATATTAATGTACAAAAGCCTTCTTTAGGGTTTAAGGAAAGTTCTACTCTTATAAGAGCCCGGTCAAAATCTCTTTTCAATGTTCCCGGGAACGGCTCAAGAACAAAGATAATGGTTACTATGCCTGAAGAGGCCTCCTTTGATATCCGTTTCCTAAAAGGATTATACTCGGCCGGTATGGATGTTTTACGAATCAATTTGAGTCATGGGAACCAAAATCTTTGGAACGACATGTTGGACAATTCAAAACGTGCTAGTGAAGAGTTGCAGATCAAAACCTCTATTTTCATGGATCTTCCTAGGTCAAAAATTCGAGTTCTTAATCTCTATAAACTCCCTAGAGATGAAAAAGGATTCCAGCGGACGGATGCAATATCAATTAGTGAGGATAATCGCTTTGAATTAATGAAGGAATCCCAATACAACAATTTGACCACTGCAGGCACAGTATTAAACCCACGTATAACTATTTCCTTTCCAGAGATTATCGATGATCTTGAAGTTGGCCATAGAATATTCTTCGACGATGGTGCCATAGAAGGAAGGGTCACCTCAAAATCTTTCAATGGTGTTATAATAGAAATACACAATACGACTAAAAAGAAATTAAGGATTGGAAAAGGGATAAATTTGCCCGATACCCATCTGTCCCTACCATCTTTAACATCACAAGATCTAGCACTTCTCCCATATGCATGTGAAAATGCAGATATTATAGGATATTCCTTCGTGAGGACCCCAGAGGATATCAAGACATTATATTCCAAACTTGCGGACCTTCATGATACCGATACAGGAGTGGTCTTTAAAATTGAGAACAAGGAAGCTTTTGACAATCTACCTCGGATTCTTTTTGAAGCTATGAAAAGACCCAAAATAGGGGTCATGATTGCAAGGGGCGATTTAGCAGTCGAAGTAGGTTTTGACAGAATATCGGAAGTGAAACAACAAATTATGTCCCTATGCGAAGCAGCACATATCCCGGTCATTTGGGCAACACAGGTCTTAGAAAGTATGGCAAAAAAGGGGATGGCGACAAGGGCCGAAATTTCGGACGTTGTACTTAGTGTACAAGCAGAATGTGTCATGCTGAACAAGGGACCGTACATCACGGAAACCGTAACGATACTAAAAAATATTTTGGCCCGGATGGAGGAACATTCCAATAAGAACAAAAAAACGTTACGGGCTCTCGGAGTAGCGAGGAATAATTTAAGAAGCATACAGACCAAAGAAGTTCGTAGTGTTAATTGAATAGTGCCACATCCTTACCCTCCCCCTTATGGATTGGTTAGTATCTTTATGAAGGGTTGGTGTGGCCTCTATTAATGTCTCTTATTTTAACCTATACCTTTCAAATAAATATTGGCTCCTAGCTAAAGCTCAAACAAAAGAAGTGCATTTTTCAAAAAAAAACTATGACTCAAAGAGCTATTTCTCTTCCAAAATCGGTTGTGAAATATCCTTTGTTCATAGTTTCAATTAAAGGAAATCGAAAACCGGTCTTGGGAATAATTGCACACAATCGATATGGTAAGTCGCACGAGCTATAATTCTTCCTTATCCCTATATATACAAAGGTTTCAAGAAATACCTACACGTGTTTCCTATTTATTTAATCATAAAATATATTAATATAAAACATAATATATATAAATAATAATTAATTAATTATATGTTGTAAATTTAAAGTAGAGATGAAATAATCATCTAAAATCTGTAGACCATGAAAACTATCCTATCCCTTTTATTACTTCCCATCATGGTGCTTGCGCAACCTTTTGGCCAGCATCAAAAAGAATCCTTTGATATGGAATTTTCTATGAATTTCGCCATGGAATCTATCTTAAAAGAGAATAGCGTTTTTCTGGAACTTGTAGATGATACCATCGAACTGTTCGTAGCTGTAGAAGTATTTGTATGGGAAATTGATAATGTCTTACCTAAATTTTCTCATGATGGGTCTATAGTTAACACCCTACCCCAATATCTGATTACCTATTCCTTGGTAGAATTACCTTTGATCAATACGAAAAACTACAAACCGCAAGAACGACTAAATCGTTTACTTGCTTTGAATGATCCTCAATTTCCTAAGGAAAATAGATTACTAGATGGGTTGAACCCCGTTAGGCAGCAACAAAATAAGCTTGGGAATAGTAACAACATTCCCGAAGGTTTTGGACCGCGAATCAGGTTTTAACCCCCTGAATGGCCAAACCGCAAAGCCTTTTAAAATAGACCAAAAACAAAAATTTATTAAAATGAAAAAAATGAAAAAGGAATTTTTAATAGTGGGCGCGATTGCGATGTTATCGACGAGTTGTGCAGTGATAAGACCCGGAGAGGCCGGTGTAAAACAACGTTTAGGTAAATTCGGTACTGATGTTGCTACACAGGGTGCCGTATTCTTTAATCCATTTACATCTAAAGTTGTAAAGGCATCCGTACAGACCGAAAATCTTGAACTCTTTTTAAGTTTACCGAGTAAAGAAGGACTTAGCGTAGCGTCAGAAATATCAATATTGTTTCGCTTGGAGACTGGCAAGATAGCTTCGATACTACAAAACATTGGGCCTAATTACGCGACCGTAGTAACCAGCGTTTTTCGGTCAGCGTCAGCTGATGTCTGCTCGCAATTTTTCGCCAAGGATATGCATTCTGGCAAGCGTGCGGATATAGAAAAAGCGATTATGGTAAAAATGGGAGAAACCTTGACAGTACAAGGTATTATAATTGAAGCGGTCTTAATGAAAAGCATACAGTTACCACGGGGCCTTTCATCCTCAATAGAACAAAAACTACAGGCTGAACAAGATGCTATGCGAATGGAGTTCATTTTACAACAGGCTAAACTAGAGGCCGATAGGAAAATAATCGAAGCGGAAGGTGAGCGGGATGCACAGAAAATACTATCCGAAGGTCTTACCGATAAGATCATCCAGATTAGAAGTATTGAAGCTTTTAGAGAACTTTCGCAATCACCCAATAGTAAGGTGATCATTACCGATGGTAAAACCCCCTTGTTGATACAATCTGGTAAGGAATAAACACCTACAAATCATAGTTACCGCATTGCAAGACACAAATTTGTTACACCTCGGATAAATATAAGCCCCTTAACGGGGCTTTTTTAATGTAGAAATAGCGTTCAGTTTCAAGTTAAAAATGCTTGAGGTTGCAGTATCCGTTTAAACGAAACAGTAGCGTACTCAAAATCATTTCGGCCTTGGACATCATGGCAGGGTGTTTTGAAGTCATTGCCCTATTTGTAATGGAGCACGATGAAGAAGTAAAAGGACATCCCATCCTCTCTTTTTTTAAAATTGCACCAACCCAAACAAAAGTCTCAAGCCTATGCATTCGTATTTTCTTTAACCCGCTCAATAGTTCAAGCATCAGAAATTATAATTAAGCATCAAATCTACGTGGAGCAAATCTGTCTTATTGAAGTAGAAATTTGGATTGTCGAGAAAATCTAAATACGAAGATGCCGATATAATAGTAAAAGGTGAAATAGCAGAGTTTGAAGAATGGTTAGCGACATTAAGGCAATATAGAACTTCAGAATTTCACAAACTTGAGGAGAATAGATTTATGCTATTTAAACAGAGATTACTTGCCCAAGGCCTGCTGGTAGACAATAGAATGAGCAGAGTAGGTGGAGGGAATTTTCAAAGTATGGGTATAACCGAATTTGGACTTGAATTTCTAGCGTTTATCCAAGAGGACGTAAAATAACTGCTTACAACAAAACCTGAACGTAATGCGGGTTTTGTGGCTGTGGCTGTGGCTGTGGCTTTTAGTTGCAATACCGCCAATTCGACTTTGAAGATTGACGAAAAATTTGATATATTTATTAAACGAATTGACTCTGTGGGAGTTTCAAAGTTTATCACTTTTAATCCGGCACTCTATATATAGAAACCGTAAGGCAACATTTAGACCCTTGCTGAATAAAGGCTACATTAATAAAAAATGCTAATTTCCGTGGAGTTTCCGGGACTTATTGTACCTCATATTACCTCACCACCAGTAAGAACAGTAGATCTTTAATCCTGAACCAAAAATAATTCTAAAAAAAGTCATATTACAAAGCTGATAATTTTGTAAATTCAACACATTCATTCACTTACATCTTCACTATGGCCAATTTCAATCTAAAAATCAACGGAAAAACGGAGCAAATAGATATAGATCCTACCACACCGATACTCTGGGTATTGCGTGACCACCTGAAGTTAGTGGGTACTAAATATGGCTGTGGAATCGCCCAATGCGGTGCCTGCACCATTCACCTCGGCGATACTGCTGTACGTTCTTGTCAATTGCCCGTTTCTGCAGTTGGGGAACAAAAAATAACAACTATTGAAGGACTTTCCGAAAACGGAGACCATCCCGTTCAAAAAGCATGGTTAGAGGAAGATGTATATCAATGTGGTTATTGTCAAGCTGGCCAAATCATGAATGCCAGTGCATTTCTGAAAAAGAATCCAAATCCTTCCGACGAAGAAATCGAAGGAGCCATGAATGGCAACATTTGTCGCTGTGGCACATATACGCGCATCAAAAAGGCTATTAAAACCGCCGCCAATTCTGAAAACGCTTAAAACCACCAGGTACACCTAAAATGAAAAATCATGACTCAAATAAAAACACAATATAATCGTCGCTCATTTATTAAGGTTTCTGCCGCCGCCGGAGGGGGCATGCTTATAGGGTTTAGTTGGCTCAATGGATGTAAGCCCAATACCCCTGAATTAGCGGCTGGGGTAGCGGCTCCAAAAGAATGGTTTGAAATCAATGGTTATATCAAAATTGGCGATACAGGAATGGTTACCATATATTCTCCAAATCCTGAGATAGGTCAAAACATAAGGACCTCCATGCCGATGATCGTGGCCGAAGAACTGGATGTACCTTGGGAAAATGTAGTAGTTGAACAAGCTCCGCTCAATACAGGGTGGTATCAAAATCAATTCGCAGGAGGTAGTCTTTCTATTCGTTTGAGCTGGAATGCCCTTAGAATGGCCGGTGCCACTGGTAAGAGAATGTTGATGGAAGCTGCAGCGAAAGAATGGGGATTACAAGTTTCAGATTTGACTGCTAGTGAAGGAATAATAAAAGAAACCAATGGAGAACGAACCATTTCCTATGGGGAAATAGCTTCTAAGGCCGTAGGCATCGAAATTCCCAAAGAGGTTGATCTTAAGGATGTAAATGATTTTAAGCTGATAGGTACGAGTATCAAAAATGTTGATGGGAAGAAAATAGTTACAGGTGAGCCCCAATTCGGACTGGATTTCCACAGGGATGGCATGCAACTGGCCATGATCCAACACCCACCTGCTTTTGGAATGACGGTAAAGGACTTTAATGAAACAGAGATAAAAAGCATGCCCGGGGTAACAGATGCTTTTATCATTGACACCACTATTGAGGAACCTGGCATGTTCGACGAACAAGGTTTTAAAAAACTAATTGCCATTGTAGGGGAATCTACCTGGCAGTTGATGCAAGCCAAAAAGGCCCTTAAGGCCAACTGGGAAACTATTGGGGAGTTGGAAAGTTCCGACACGCATTTGAAACGACTAGAAAAAGCTTTGGCATCCGGGGAGGTACTAGAAAGTAGAAAAGATGGGAATCCTGAGGCTGCCTTTAAAAAAGCGGCCAAAGTGATCGAAAGAACGTATAGTGCCCCTTTTATAGCCCATAATACTTTGGAACCCATGAACTTCTTTGCCAATGTCACGGAAGATTCAGCGGAACTTATTGGTCCCACACAAACTCCCGAAGCATTGGAAGGATCGGTTGCCAAGTTATTGAACCTGCCCCTTGAGAAGATCACTGTAAACATGACCCGTATTGGAGGCGGTTTTGGAAGAAGGCTCTATGTGCATTTTGGATTAGAGGCGGCCGCTATTTCTAAAAAAATAGGGGGTCCAGTTAAACTTATATATTCCAGAGAAGACGATATGACACAGGGAACCTATCGCCCTACCTATCGCTCTGTTTACAAGGCAGGTCTTGATGAAAACAATAATTTAATCGCCTTCACCGTAAGAGGCGCTGGATTACCAGAGGGACCAGTATTTCCAAATCGTTTCCCAGCCGGTGCAGTTGCCAATTATTCGGCAGAACAAATTAAAGCAGATACCAATGTTACTACTGGTGCATGGCGTGCACCTAGGTCCAATTTTACCGCAGGTGCCGAGCAATCGTTTCTTGATGAGGTGGCCGAAGCAGCAGGAAAAGATCCAATAGATTTTCGTTTGGAACTGTTTGAACGTGCCATAAAAGACCCTGTTGGTGAGGAACATGAATATGACGCCGAGCGTTATGCCGGAGTATTGAAACTGGTGAAAGAGAAAGCCAAGTGGGGAGAATCAAAACCAGAGATTTATCGTGGGGTAGCTGCCTATTTTTGTCATTCTACCTATGTTGCAGAAGTTTTTGATATGGTTATCACAAATGGCCAGCCAACCGTGCAAAAGGTTTGGTGTGCCGTTGATTGTGGTATCGTTGTCAATAGGGATGCAGCCAAGAATATGATTCAAGGAGGCGTCATAGATGGTATTGGTCATTCTATGTATAGCCAGCTGACCTTTGAAAATGGCGCACCCAAGCAAATGAATTTTGACAAGTATCAGTTGATTCGTCATACCCAAGCACCCAAGGAGATTGAAGTTTTCTTTGTTGAAAATCAAATAGACCCCACTGGATTGGGTGAGCCAGGTCTTCCTCCTGCTATTGGAGCCTTGGCCAATGCCCTCTACAAAGTCACGGGCCAGCGTCATTACCATCAGCCTTTTATGACCGAAAAACAAGTGGTAGGGTAAGAAAATTGAAGTGCTTTAATTTTTTATTTTATTCTGAAAGGAGTTCTTGTATAGCGCCTGTCGGATAAAGTTGCTTTTGTATGGTAATCGGAAATGAAGGATGGTTAGATGTTAATGTGTCGAAATTTCCTAGTTGTAGGATCTTATCAAATAATGTTTCTTAATCGTCCCAAATAACTCCAAATAGATATAAAGTTTAAGGTGCTTGGAATTCAATTTATTTTTAAACTTAATAGAGGATTTATTGAAATATTCTGTAATGCTATATTTCGTATCCCTACCCATTTCATTTAATAATTCATAACCCTTATATCTCAAATATGGAGCTAAATTTCTTCCCCTAAAAGAATGAAAAGTCCACATATTAAAAAGATAGGCCTCATTTTCCAAAATATTGAACTTCTTTTGTTTAAAGTTAAAACTGTTAAGTCCAATAAACATATATGCTGCAATTTCTTTATTGTTTTCCAAGCCTATACATACATCACAATTCTTAAAATCCTCATATAGGCTATCAAGAATAAAATTATCAATATCCTTGCA
>JBLGAT010000071.1:0-14515 GCA_047612485.1 Psychroserpens sp. | reverse complement strand
GGGACCATTGACAATTTAATTAATTCAAAAGCCCAAACCTTGGCCCGAAAAATTGTGCTAAGGACCAATCAAAATATGAAATTAGAGAACCAAGGCATAAGTGAGGAGAAAATAAAACAATCTATTAGAGACTTGGCCTCAGAAATTAAAAGGGAAATGAGAAAGTCATTATGGGATTAGATTTAAATTATGAAGAAGGACAAACCCCTTTGAATGAAGAAGAAAAAGCAGGTCTTTTACTAAGGACTATAAGTACTCAAAAAGAATTGGATGAATTTGAGCAACTAAATATTGAAAAAGCAATTGAATGGACCATACATGCCAATTTGATATTGGATAAAATACTATCCGAAAAATTTATTAAGGACCTCCACAGAAAGATGTTTGGAGATGTCTGGAAATGGGCAGGTAAGTTTAGACAAACCGAAAAAAATATTGGGATAAAATGGACCCGGATTGGGAGGGAATTAAAAAATCTGCTGGATGACACCAAATATTGGATAGCAAACAAAACCTATCCCCCAGAAGAAATTTCAATTCGATTTAAACATAGGATTGTGGCAATTCACTGTTTTCCCAATGGAAACGGAAGACACTCCAGAATGATGGCCGATATATTAATGGAGTCGGTTTTCGGGAAAGGAATATTTACTTGGCACCAATCAAACATGGTGAAAGAAAATGAAACAAGGAAGAAATATATTACGGCTTTAAAAGAAGCCGATAATGGAAATATTAAGCCTCTGCTTGAATTTGCAAATCACTAAATAAATTATAGCTCATTACATATTAAATAGTATGTCTATGGTGGAGCGGGTAATGTAACCATAAATAAATAGCATAAACAATAAAATTACGCTCACCAACAAAGAGTATCATTAATTGCAATTGGAATTTCTAAGCGGGTGACCCAGCATAAAAGTACCTTTAGACCACGTAGGAAAAGTCCGTTGGACATTTTCCGTAACAATCATACTCCAGTTAGATATCCCTACAAATTCCTATCTTTAAAACAAACCCTAAAGTCCCGATTGGTATTCCATGTGTACCAAGAGACCTTGACAATTATGTAGTCCCGAACAATTAAGGGTGACAGTTTCTAAAGCCAACAAATCAATCCAAAATTTTACGGTCAGCTCCGGTCCCCTCCATTGGAAATCCTTACCTTTAAATCTCCTTAAAAGGAAAATCTAAGGAGCAACAATACTATACATGAACACCAAAAAACACAAAGGCATCCTTCTTCCAAGGGAATTTGCCAAAAGGGTTTTAAAATACACCTTCTTCTCCCTAATGCTTTTATTCATTTCTATTGGTATCGGAATTTTTGGGTATCATTATTTTGGAGATTTGGGGTATCTAGATAGTTTCTACAATGCCTCCATGATCCTAACGGGCATGGGACCCGTAGACCAGATGAAGACCGAGGGCGCTAAATTGTTCGCTTCCTTCTATGCCTTGTTCAGCGGGGTGATTTTCCTCAGTACGGTGGCCATCTTTTTTGCGCCCATTGCTCACCGGTTAATGCATATCTTGCGCATCGAAGAATTGGACGAATAATACAAAAACACAATGATCAAACAACCCCGAGAAATACCTATTATCGTAGAACAGGAATATCACGTTCCCGTCAATGTGTTATGGGAAAGCATTACCAATTTGAAACATATGAAAGGGTGGTTCTTTAACAATATCCCTGCCTTTGAACCAGTTGTCGGGTTTAAGACAAGCTTCCCGGTGCAGTCGGGCGAGCGCACCTTTACCCATCTGTGGCATATTATAAAGGCGGTTCCCAATAAAAAAATTACCTACCATTGGAGCTATTCCGAATGTGAAGGGGAGGGTTTGGTGACCTTTGAACTCTTCGACGAAGGAAATAAAAGTAGCCTCCGACTTACCAATGTTGGGCTGGAAACCTTCCCCGATGACCTCCCGGAATTTACTAGGGAGAGTGCAGAAAACGGATGGGACTATTTTATAAAACAAAGCCTTAAAAACTACCTAGAATCAGATAATTCCTAGCCATAAAAACAAACAACCTAAAAACAGCCCCTCAGATGAATCCGACATTTTTTAAGACCCCCTCCGAATATAGAAATTGGCTGGAGACACATCATGATAATGAAATCGAATTGTTGGTGGGATATTACAAGGTAAAAAGCAACAAACCTAGTATAACCTGGTCAGAATCCGTGGATGTGGCACTCTGTTATGGCTGGATCGATGGCGTTAGAAGATCCATAGACGAAGAGCGGTATTGTATCCGTTTTACCCCACGAAAAGCGGACAGTGTCTGGAGTGCCGTGAACATTGGTAAAATGGACGATCTTATTAAAAGTGGACGGATGACCCCAAAAGGCCTAGCAAGTTTTGAGATGCGGAAAGAAAGTAAGTCTAGAATATATGCCTCCGAAAAAGAGACGGTACTCCTTTCCAAAGCATACGAAAATAAGTTTAAGGCCAACAAATTGGCCTGGAAATATTTCATTGCACAGCCACCATCGTATCAAACCAAAATCATCAATAGGATCATGTCCGCCAAACAAGATAAAACCAGGCTTGCCAGACTCGAAAATGCCATCATTGAAAGTGCAAATCAAAAACGACTCAAATAATCAGCTGCTATAATCTGCTGGGATTCGATTTGGAAAAAAATTTACTTCCACCATCTTACCATACACATACAACGGGTCAACAGTTGCTCCTACTCCATCTGGGATAGTATCATTTGAAATAGAATGGTTACCTTAAACCTATGGCGATCTACAAATCTGCCCGGGAAAAACGGCTTTGGTTATGGGCACTGCTAGTGCTTATGGGTCTTTGCGCCACCCTCTTGATAAGCAAGCCCCTGATGGATAAGATGCGCGAAAGCGGCGTCACAGTCGCTGGTTTTTTGGCCGTGATGTTCTTGGTGGCCCTGACCGTGGTTTTGCATGGCCTAAAAGTGAAGATGGGCAAAATCAAAATTGTGGTGTGGGTAGGCATTGCCGCCGTTTATCTGATGGTTTTGCTGCCTATCACCGTATTGGTAGAGCGTAGCCACCTGATGGAGTATAGCGTACTTGCCATCTTTCTCCACGAAGCCGTCCTGGAGCGCAACAGCCAAGGGGCTCCTATTAGATTTCCGGCCCTATGGGCCATTGGCCTGACCATCTTTTTTGGTGCTATCGATGAAGGGATACAATTCTTTATGCCACATCGGGTGTTTAATGTACAGGACATCATTTTCAATTCCATGGCGTCCGTAATGGCCATTGGTTCCAGTATGGCACTCACTTGGGCCCCTAAAAAGATCCGGAAGTCTTAAGTCTTAAGCGGTGGCGTGGTATTTCCTTTACCAATAAAAATTAATTGTCCTTTTCAACTTCCCTTGAAAATCGATATATTTAATGGTCAAACCATTTTAGCCACAGCAACTAATGAAACTACTTTCCACAACCCTCATCGTCCTATTGACTTTGCTAATCGGATGCAAAGAAAAAAAACCTGCCCCTCAGCATGATGATTCCGCCTCCTTGGACAGTCTGTTCCAAGAATACTATCAGTTCAAGCTGCACATCAATCCTATTGAAGCTAGCAAAGGAGGGGAAAACAAATACAATGACCATATTGCCAATTACATTTCCGACCCCTACCAAAAGGATCTGATTACCAACTACGGTCAGTTTTTGGAGGCCGCCAAGAAGTACGATTCCACTATGGTCTCCCCTGCCCAATGGATGAGCCTGAAAGTATTGCAATGGGACAGTAACATAAAATTGGAGGGACTCAACAATAAAATGGTCACCATTGCTTCCCCTATCTACGATATGCCCAGTTTTGAGTTGATGCCCTTGGCACAAATCTCCTCCCTACAGTTGTATGTGGCCCAATTGGCCACAGGGAAGAGCGTACAGCCTTTTAAAACCGTCAAGGATTATGACAACTGGTTGAAACGGGTAGATGACTATCTGGTATTCTTGGATACCAGTTTGGTTAAAATGAAGGACGGGATGTCCAAGGGCATCGTCTTACCGAAAGTGCTGACAGAAAAGATGATTCCCCAATTGGACCCATTTATTACCGATGCGGTGGAGGAACATTTGTTCTTTACCCCCATCACGGCCATGCCAGAGGATTTTTCCAAAGAGAACCGTGATCGTCTCACTACGGCATACAGTAATATGATCACGGATAAACTAAAGCCCAAATACAAAACCTTACAGCAATTCCTGATCCAAGAATACCTGCCCGTTTGTAGGGAATCTTCAGGGTTGGGTGCCTTGCCCAATGGGCCTGAGACCTATAACTATCTCATAAAGTACCATACCACGACCAACATGACCGTGGATGAGATCCATGAACTGGGCAAAAGTGAGGTCACCCGCATTCTTATTGAAATGGAAAAGGCAAAAAAAAAGATAGGCTTCAAAGGGGATATCAAATCCTTTTTTGAGTATATCCGATCCAGTAAGGATCAGATGCCCTTTACCGAACCCGGTCAGGTCATTGACAATTTCAACAGCATAAAAGACAAGATAGGCCTTAAACTGAAGGAGGTTTTTGATATTAATCCGAAAGCCGATTTTGTAGTGAGGCGTACGGAGGCATTCCGAGAAGCATCAGCAAGTGCAGAATATGTTCCTGGGACCAAAGATGGATCCAGGGCGGGTATTTTTTATGTACCCATTCCCGATGTGGCCTCCTATAACAAATATGCCGATGAAGCGCTCTTTTTACACGAGGCCATTCCCGGACACCACTACCAATTGTCGCTACAACAGGAGAATACCAATCTGCCCAAGTTCCTTCATCCTGAGAGTATGGGCGTATTTGTGGAAGGATGGGCCCTCTATGCCGAATCCCTGGGGAATGAACTTGGATTGTATGAAGATCCCATCCAATATTTTGGGATGCTTAGCATGGAAATGCACAGGGCCATACGCCTAGTGGTCGATACCGGCATCCACGGAAAAGGTTGGACCAGGGAACGGGCAATACAGTATTCCTTGGAAAACGAAGCAGAATCCGAGACCGCGGTAATTTCTGAGATCGAACGCTATATGGCCACCCCTGGGCAGGCCTTGTCCTATAAGATAGGCCAGTTGAAGATCAGGGAATTGAGAACCAGGGCAGAACTGGTCCTTGGGGAACGGTTCAATATCCAGGAATTTCACAATCAGGTACTGAATTCTGGAAGCCTACCGTTGGTGCTCCTGGAGAAAAAAATTGAAGCTTGGATTAAAAATGGGGGCAAGAAAAGCTGACCCAATTTGGGTTGAACCTGACCCTGCTCATTGCGCATGATCAGAAAATCCCTTAACTTAAGGTGATTTTCCAAATCCCCGGAGTTATGAAAACATATAAAAATTGTCAAAGTTGCGGGATGCCCATTCGTAAAGACCCCAAGAAAGGGGGTTCCAATTTGGATGGCACACGTAGTTTAATGTACTGTAGTTATTGTTATCAAGATGGTGCTTTCACCCAGCCCGACTTTAGCGTGGACGACATGAAAAAACTCTGTGTTGGGAAAATGAAGGAAATGGGTTTTCCAGGGATGGTCGCCCGACTTTTCGCTGCTGGTCTTCCCAGACTGGAACGGTGGAGAAACACCGAATAGGTGCAAATCCTTCTTGTCATTTTAAAACAAAGGTCGTTCCCAATTCCCATCAGGAATAACATGGTATCCTAAAAATCATTAAATTTAAGGACATCGGTTTTTACGATGCCCTCCCTCTTTTAGTTGAAGAAAAAATTCAAGTCAGCGGTATCCTCTAAACCTTACAGCTAATGCATATGAAAAATCAGAATTCCATTTCAAGGAGATTCGCCGTTAAAAGTTCTGTTTTTGGATTATTGGCGGTATCCATACCCAGTGTGGTCTTCGCAAAAAATATTGTTTCTGCATCCAATGAAAACGTTTCAAAAGAGGGGTTGTTTCATAGGTACCCATCTATAGATGATGACATTGTTTCCCATATCGTTGGGGCCTCCCACTCCAATCTGGAGAAAATCAAAACATTGGTATCCTCACGTCCAGAATTATCCCGAGCCACCTGGGATTGGGGATTCGGAGATTGGGAAACGGCCATTGGCGCCGCCTCTCACGTGGGCCGTAGGGACATCGCCCAATTTTTAATGGAACACGGTGCCCGTCCAGATATATTCACCTATGCCATGTTAGGGGCTTTACCTGCCGTAAAGGCAATGATAGAGGCCCAACCCGGGGTACAAACCATTGCCGGACCCCATGGGATCAGTCTGTTGCAGCATGCGAAGAATGGGTTGCTATTTGATGGGTTGACACAACAGCAAAAAAATGACAATCAGGCCCTTATCGAGTATTTGGAAAGCTTGGGCAATGCCGATATTCAGGTGGAGAATTTAGCGCTTACCGCCTTGGAAAAAGAAATGTTTCTAGGGGATTACAAATATAGCGATGGCCCGGAAGATGGCTTTAGCATTAAACTGAACAGAAGGGACAGTCTTTCCTTTGGCAAACTTGGCAATTTCGGGGGAACCCTCTATAGAATTGGAGAAGACGAGTTTATTTATAATGCAATGCCGACGGTTAAAATTGTTTTTAATAAAGAGAACAATGTGGTCACCGGCCTTACCATTCACGAACCAGATCTCACCCTGACCGCAAAAAAAATGAAGGCATAATCTGGAACAAAACGGTAAAATTTGAAACTGATCAAAACTTAAGACACCAATGAAAATAACGTCTGTTTTATTTATGCTCCTATGGACTACCTTGGTATGTTCCCAAGCCTATGAAATTTATGTGAGCGATGCCGGGAATTTTGATAAACCCCCCTGGCAAATAGTCAAGTACGATCAAAATGGGGAAAATCCGACCGTATTTATCAACACTCATCTGAACTGGCCTCAGGACATCCTCTTTATGGAGGACAGTAAAACTGTGCTGATTTCCAATCTGGGCAGTGGCACCATTACAAAACACCATGCCCAATCTGGTGCCTATATTTCAGACTTTGCAAATGAAATCTCCGGTCCTACCCGTACAAAAATTGGTCCTGACGGATTGTTATACGTGTTGCAATGGGCCGGAAACGGTACCGTCCTGCGATTCGATTTGGATGGGAACAGCCTAGGGGAGTTCACCAAGGTAGGCGTGCCCCAAAGTATAGGCTTGGATTGGGACGTCCAGGGAAACCTTTATGTGTCTTCCTATAAAGAGAAAACGATTCGGAAATATGATGCGGAGGGCAATGATATGGGAATTTTCATCGACAACAATTTAATGGGCCCTACCAATATATGGTTTGATGCCGATGGGGATCTCTTGGTGTCCGACTACAACGGCACCTCCATCAAACGCTTTGATGCCAATGGCATTTTTAAAAGTAATTTTATCACAGGATTGAAAAACTCCGAAGGCATTGTATATACCCCGGAAGGGAATATTCTCATTGGGAATGGGAATACCCATTCTGTAAAACTATTCGACAATAAAGGAAACTATATAAAAGATATTATAGCCAATGGCTCCGGCAAGCTGCTCACCCCAAATGCTGTGGTGATCAGACATAAATAAGGTCTTGACTTATTACTTAAAACATAAACATTATGGAACAAGCACTTCAAACCATGATTGACAATATGCCTGAAAAAACAGGCAAATCCCTTGAGGAATGGAAAAAGTTATTAAAGGCTAAAGCCTTTGCCAAACACTCGGAAGCCATGCAATTCCTAAAAAAGGAACATGGGGTGACCCACGGTTTTGCCAATACCATTGTAGCCCTATCCAAAGATAATGGCGAGGCCCCCGAGGATTTGGTCGCCAATCAATATCAAGGCAAAGAACAGCTGCTTCCCATTTACAACAAGCTCATTGCCTCCATTGAACAATTTGGCCCCGATGTGATCATCTCCCCCAAAAAAGGAACCGTTAGCTTGATTCGGAAAAAGCAATTTGCGCTGATCAAACCGGCTACCAAGACCAGAATAGATCTTGGATTGAAACTGTTGGGAAAAGAAGAAACCGCCCGCTTGGGAAATTCAGGTCCCTTTGGCTCCATGTGTACCCATAGATTACAAATTACCACCATTGATGATGTGGACCAGCAACTCGAAAATTGGCTAAAAGAGGCCTATGAAAGGGCAACTTAGTTTAAGGTGCCAGCTTATACCCCTAGGATATCGGTATTTTGCTATATTTGTGCCTTCTAAAAAGCAGTTCCCTATGAAATATTCCTTGTTGGCTTTGATCTTTATCATCTTAATATCTTGTGAATCGGATAAGAAATCGGAAAACATAGATTATGTTGTTAAAAATGACCAAGAAATTACTGCTTATATCACCGAAAACAATTTGGAGGCCCAAAAAAGCAATTCAGGGTTGTACTATGTGATCACTGAAGCGGGAACAGGGGCACAACCTACCCCAACCTCCAACGTCACGGTAGCGTATAAGGGCTATTATCTCAACGGCAACGTATTTGACCAAAGTGATGCCGAGGGAATTTCTTTTGGGCTAGATCAAGTCATCAAAGGATGGACAGAGGGAATCCCCTATTTTAAGGAAGGTGGTAATGGAATCCTGCTTGTACCTGCGCATTTGGGCTATGGGAACAACGACTATAGTGGTATACCCGGAGGTTCGGTACTTATCTTTGACGTCAGTCTAATATCGGTCAATTAAAAACATACTTTTTATTCCTAGGTGCCATTCTATTTGGTGAACATTGCATGCCAAATTCACAATAGCCTTTATCTTAAATGGACGTATGCCCCACGTTAAAAAAATTACTTAACTTTAAGAAAGGTAACCAATCGGACTTATTTTGTTGATGGATGTACACGTGTATATCCAACTTCCTTCCCTCATTGTAATGGTCCGGAACCAATCATGGATCCTGAATAACCTGTTAGATCTGACATTCTGTAAGCCAAGATCTGCAGGTAGTACATGTACTTTAAAATAACCGATGATGACCAAAAAGACCTTCGGAACTTTTGCGGGCGTATTTACCCCCACTACCTTAACTATTTTAGGGGTCATTATGTATATCCGTCATCCATGGGTGGTAGGTAATGCCGGAGTTGTGGGTGCGCTTTCCATAGTATTGTTGGCTGTTTCCATAACTTTGACCACAGCCCTTAGTCTTTCTTCTATCACCACCAATGTTCGAATTGGCAGTGGAGGGGCCTTCAGTCTTATCTCACAATCCCTTGGTCTGGAAATCGGCGGTGCCATAGGCATTCCATTCTATTTTGCCCAATCCATTGCCGTGGCCATGTATATCTTTGGTTTTAGGGAAGGTCTACAAACACTCATTCCTGGAGTGAACCCTATCATTCTGGACATCCTTATTTTTGCCTTGGTCATGGGGATTGCCTTTATCAGTACTAGCTTTGCCTTTAAAATACAGTATTTCATTTTAGGGGTCATTGTACTATCCCTTATCTCCATTTATGGATCTTTGTTTGTAACCGAACTGAATTTTAATTTCGAATGGTTCGGCACCTATCCTGGTACCGTAGAAAATGATTTTGGGGGTTCATCCTTTTGGATCGTTTTTTCTGTATTTTTCCCCGCCGTAACAGGGGTAATGGCCGGGGCCAACATGTCGGGAGACCTAACCAATCCACGTAAGAGCATCCCATACGGTACCATTACCTCCGTAATCCTTACCACCATCATTTATATCAGTTTGATCTTCGTTGCCGCCATGATCGCGACACCAGAAGAATTGGCAAAAAACTACAATATCTTTATAGACAAGGCCCTTTTTGGCCCTATAGTCCTAGCCGGTCTATTGGGAGCTACCCTTTCCTCTGCCTTGGGGTCCTTTGTGGGAGCCCCTAGAATATTATTGGCCCTGGGCGAAAAAAATATCCTCCCAAAAAGCGAACAGTTGTCCAAACTCTCCAAAAAAGGGGAACCGGTAACGGCCATGTTGGTCACCGCCTTTATCGTTTTGTTCGGGATCTCCCTACGGAATTTGAATACCGTTGCCCCCTTGCTAACCATGTTCTTTATGATCACCTACGCCATGGTGAACGTAGTTGCCCTGGTAGAACAGACCTTGGGACTCCCAAGTTATAGGCCGACCTTAAAAATCCCTTTGATCATCCCTGCCATTGGCGCCTTTGGATCCATTGCCATTATGTTTATCCTCAATGTTTTGGTTGCTCTTTTTTCTTTGATATTTATCGTGATTTTCTACTTTTACCTGGTTCGGATGAACATAAAATCGGCCGCAGGGGATTCTAGAAGTGGTCTGTTCACAGCCTTGGCGGAATGGGCCACTAAAAAGACAAACGCCCTAAGACCTCAGCGTGAGGTACGATCGTGGCGACCCGACCTCCTCATTCCTATGACTACTACCAAGGAGCTTAGAAGCTCCTACAAACTCATCCACTCCATTATTTATCCCAAGGGCTCCATAAAAATATTGGCCCTTAGGAATGAAAATGAAGTGGAACAAAGAAATATCGAGAGTTTCCTGAAAAATGCCATCCAAAAATTAAAGGAAAGTGAGTTGTCGGCCTCATATACCGTTATCGATAATACGGATTTCAATACCACCATCAATGTGAGTATGCAATCCCTGAACGCTGCATTTTTCAAACCCAATATTGTATTTGTGAGCGTCGATACCCTAGGGACCAATTTTTCCTATTACGACAGGCTCCTATTAGATGCCAAAAAGAATAGTTTTGGAACCATTATCTATATCCCTTTTTCAACCGCCAGCCTGGCCATTGAAAAGAGCATCAATTTATGGATGACCAATATCCCAATAGATTGGAAGGAAACCTTTAGTGTAAGGAACAATAACCTATCTACCCTGATAGCCCTTTTGATCTGCAGGAACTGGAAAGGATCCATCGAAGTAAACGTATTGAACAACAATCCGAATATGCGCATTACCCATACCGATATTGAGGACTTAAGGACCATGGTCCGTTTCCCCAAGCAGACCAATATTTCTGTTAAGCATGGAGATCTACTGGATAACGTGAAAAAAGAAAGAAATACGGATGTGAACATCTTTAGCATTGAAAATGGAATGACCATTGAAACCATGGTGAACATGGTCAACCATTCCCGCATTTCAGCCATCTTCTGTGCAGATTCAGAATTTGAAAATGTTTTGGTCTAATCCTCAAATCTATATTCAGATCCCTATTATCGTCCCTCTTTTCGCAAGACTTCCAAAGGTGGACTTTGGATGACGCTCCGACTATTCAACAATCCGATGGACAATACCAATAGGGTGATCCCCGGAAACAAGACCAAAAATGGGAACATTGAAGGCAAAAATGAGGTTTTGAACACCAACAGTGCCAATAATTGGCTCCCGATCAAGGACAAAAGAATCCCCGATAGTCCACCCAAGACGCCTAAATAGGTGTATTCCAAAGCCGTGATCTTCAAGATCTGTTTGCTGCTTGCCCCTATGGTACGCAACAGCACACTCTCTTTTATACGTTGATATTTGCTGGTACGCACAGCCCCTAAAAGCACAATGATCCCAGTGAGGATACTGAAAAATGCCATAAAATTAATGATCCAGGAAATCTTTTCCAAGAGACCTTCTATGACCGAAAGCACTTGTCGTAGGTCCAAGATGGAAACGTTCGGAAATTGTTTTACCAATTCCTTTTGCAAAAGTGCCGATTGTTTTTCATTCGGTACTTTGGTCGTCAGCACCCGGAATTGAGGCGCCTCTTCCAAAACCCCTTTCGGGAAAACAATTGAAAAATTCAGCTGCATCCTACTCCAATCCACTGTCCTGATACTACCAATGACTGTGTTCAAAAGAACACCCTGAACGTTAAAGGTCAGGTCATCCCCTACCTGTACTTTGGCATCGTCCGCAAAATTATCGCTCACAGATATGGGTACCAGATCCTTGGAAGTGACCTCCCTTGTCCATTCCCCCGCCTCCATGGTTTCAGAGGCAATCAGGGAATCCCTATAGGTGACCCTGAACTCATGGTTCAAGACCCATTGGTTGATGGTGGAGGTGGTGTCCTTTCTGATATCATTGGCCATGACTCCCTTGATGCTTTCCACCCTCATGGTAATGATCGGAATATCATCCAAAACGGGCATATCGCTCTTTTCTATGGTATTCGCCACCGCCAGCTCCTGTCCGGCCTGTACATCCAATAAGATCATATTGGGACTGTTGGCGTTGGATTCTATGGAAGCCTGGTCCAACAAAATATCTTTGGTAAAATACAAGGTACTGATCAAAAATGTCCCCACGCCAATGGCCAACACCAATGTCAGTGTTTGGTTCTGTGGCCTAAAAAGATTCAACAGACTCTGGCGGGCGGTAAAGCCCCAAGAGATTGGAAAATACTTTTTTATCCCTTTCATAAACAAATTGGCCACACCTCCCAAAATGGAGAAGGTAACCAAGATAGCACCCACAAAGGCCAAGGAATATAGCCAATCTTTCAATAACCAAAGGGCAAAGAGAAAAACGAACACGGAAATTCCAATAGATACCAATAACAAGGCCTTTCTCGACTTTTTCACTCCTTCTGCCCCTACGCGCAACGTTTGCAATGGGGAAACATATAAAGTACGGATCAAAGGGTATAGGGCAAAAAGCACTGACATCAGTACTCCCAATAACAATCCCATAAAGATGGCCTGGGCAGAAAATGAAATTTGAATCTCAATGGGAATAAGTCCTTGAAGGAGCAAAGGAAATAATTGTTGCAGCAAAAGTCCAGCAACTGTACCGATAATACCCCCGAAAAGTCCCATGGCTGCAATCTGGATCAGATAGATCATAAAAGTCTGTTTGCGGGTGGCACCAAGACATTTAAGGACGGCTACGGCCCGAAGTTTTTCCTTGATATAGATATTGATGGCACTGGCAATGCCCACACAGCCCAACAAGAGAGATATAAAAGCAACGAGATTCAGGAACTTGCCAAAATTATCATACCTGCGGCCCAAGCGTTCACTGGTGGAGGTATGGGTATCCAGATCTGCATCCTCGGCGTCCAATTGGGGATCTAGGATTTTGTCCAATTGTTCCATGTCCGCCCCTTTTTTGGCCACAAAATAATATTCATAATCTACCCTACTCCCCTGCTGTATCAACCCAGTTTCCTCAATTAACCGATAAGGGATCAATATGGGTGGCGCAACGGAACTGAAGATGGCCGTACTTCCGGGTACCGAGTTAAGTGCCCCGGCAATGGGCAAGGTAATATTGCCCACTTTTATGCTGTCCCCAGGTTGCATGCCCAATTGGAGCATCACGGTGGCATCTACCAAGGCGGCTCCCTTTGCTTGATATTCCTTGGCAGCACCAATAGGAGTGGTCTCCAATTCCCCGTAAAAGGGGAAACCTCCCTCAATACCTCTTACCTGTACCAACTTTGCGGCATCGGTCTTTGGAAAAGCGGCCATGGAGGTAAAATTGATCTCCTTGGCATTAGCCCCACCTAGGGAATCCATAAGTTGTAACACTCGCTCATTGGGTGGCTTACCACTGTCTATGATGAAATCAGCACCCATAAGCGCCTTGGATTGCAACTGAATATTATCCTTGAGGTTTTCCCCAAAAGACTGTATGGACACCACAGCAGCAATGCCCAAGATGATGGACGCCATAAAAAGGACCAACTTGCTGCCACTTGCCCTACCATCTCGCCATGCCATTTTTAATAGCCACGAGAATCCTGCCTTTGAATATGGTATAGCTTTCTTATCGATCATCCTACAACTGTTTGTTCTTCTATAATTCTACCTCCTTTTAAACGAAGGATCCTTTGTGTCTTTTGGGCCAATTCCAAATCGTGGGTAACAATGACCAAAGTGGTACCCAATTCTTTGTTCAGCTCAAAAAGTAACTGAATCACTTTTTCCCCAGTTTCAGCATCCAGATTTCCCGTAGGCTCATCGGCGAACAAAATGGAAGGACTGTTACAAAAGGCCCTGGCCAAGGCAACTCGTTGTTGTTCTCCCCCGGAAAGTTGTGAGGGATAATGGTGGATGCGATCAGACAGTCCTACCTTGCCCAAAAGTTCCATTGCCCTCTTGGTAGCATTCTTGTCCCCCCTTAGTTCCAAGGGTACTGCCACATTCTCCAGGGCGGTTAGCGTTGGCAATAACTGGAAGTCCTGAAAAATAAATCCCACATGTTTGTTTCGTAATTGGGCCCGCTCATCTTCATTAAGTTTCCCTAGATCGGTACCACACAAGGATATGGAACCGGAATCTATTTTATCCAAACCTGCACAAAGCCCTAAAAGGGTGGTCTTACCACTTCCCGAAGGTCCTACAATGGAGAATGTTTCCCCCTCTTCAATATCAAAACTGATATCCTGAAGCACCGTTAATTCCTTTGACCCACTGGAATAAGTTTTCCCTAGGTTATGTATGTTTAATATCTTTGTCATTTCCCTACTTTTATATTCAATTTCCAAAAGGAAGCAAAATAAAGAAATGATTTTGATTATAATCCGTAAGCCTATGAGAACGCTGTTAACCTTTTGTTATTTTTTACTGTGCCTCCTCGCTGTTTCATGT
>JBLGAT010000070.1:0-14651 GCA_047612485.1 Psychroserpens sp. | reverse complement strand
TCCGGTAAAAATTACTGGTTTCGCCAAATGTTCCAACATATAGCTCAAGGCCGAGGAAGTATAGCTCATGGTGTCACTTCCATGCAGGACAACAAACCCATCATAGTTTTCATAATGCTCTTCTATGATAGAAGCTATGGAGACCCAATGCGAAATATTCATATTGGATGAATCAATGGGCGTGTCAAAGGAGACACTATCTATACCGCAGTCCAATTGGCTCAGTTCCGGAATGTGCTTTATCAATTTCTTAAAATTAAAGGCCTTTAGAGCACCTGTGCTATAGTCCTTGACCATCCCAATGGTTCCTCCGGTGTAGACCAACATGATCTTGGTTTTATCTTCCATATCCAATCTCCTTATTTATATTCCAAATACATCTTTGGAATTGGCCGTTGTAATCTCGGCAATTTCTTCCTTACTTCTATTATAGATCCCTGCAAGCTTATCCAAGACATTGATCAAATAAGCACTTTCATTTCTTTTACCACGATAAGGCACCGGCGCCAAATACGGAGAATCTGTCTCCAAAACGATATGTTTGGGGTCTATCTGGCCCAAAAAGGTATCTATTTTACCATTTTTAAAGGTCACCACGCCCCCAATTCCCAATTTCATATTATAGCCTATAGCCTTTTGAGCCTGTTGGAAGTCTCCCGTAAAACAGTGAAAGATACCATATAACCCATCCCCTTTTTCTTCCTCCAATACATCAAAAATCTCATCAAAGGCATCCCGGCAGTGGATAACAATGGGCAATTTATATTTTTTAGCCAGCTGAATCTGAATTTTGAAGGCTTTTTGCTGTTCCTTTAACAAGGTTTTATCCCAATAGAGGTCAATTCCGATCTCCCCTACCGCATAAAATTTGTTCTTGGACAACATTTCCTCCACATGCCGCAATTCCTCTATATAGTTTTCCTTTACATGTGTGGGATGCAGACCCATCATTAGATAGATGTTGTCCGGATAGGACTTCTCCAAAGCGAACATGGATGCCGTATAAGAAGAATCTATTGCCGGGATAAAAAATCTTTTTATCCCAAGATCCAAGGCATTTTTTATGACCTGATCCCTATCATCATCAAAGGCTTCACTGTATAAATGTGTATGTGTATCCGTAAGTATCATGCTGCAAAAATAGCCTTATCTTAGCCAAAAAAATAAATGAAGAGCCTCAAAAAGTTTTTAATTGGCAAAAACTATATACAGGCACCTCTAGTCCTTACCGCAACCAACCATTTTGAGATCTCCACAAAGATCAATGGCATTACCGGTCGCTTTATTTTGGACACAGGGGCCTCCAATACCTGTATTGGCCTTGATAAAATTTCCCATTTTGAATTGGTTTCCAAGAATTCCAAGATCAAGGCGGCAGGGGCAGGAGCAACCAATATGGAGACCCAAATTTCCACCAAGAACAACATTGAGATTGGGCAGTGGTTCCAAAATAAGGTAAAGCTGGTGCTGTTCGATTTGATCCACGTTAACGAGGCCTTGATATCCCACAATGCCCTCCCGGTAGATGGGGTGATAGGTGCCGATGTCCTAAAGAAAGGAAAAGCGATAATAGATTACGACAAAAAGTGCATCTACCTAAAACAAAAAAGCCCGAAGTAAACTTCGGGCTTTTTTTTATTTGAATATTGAAGTTTACAACTCCAAACCTTTGTTGACATTATTGTCCAATAGCAATTCTACCGGACTTTCCAATGCTTCTTTAACGGCTACCAAGAACCCTACGGACTCCTTACCGTCAATTATTCTATGGTCATACGATAGGGCCACATACATAATAGGCGCAATAACCACCTTGCCGTCCTTGGCAATAGGTCTTTCCACTATATTGTGCATGCCCAAAATTGCACTTTGGGGTGGGTTGATAATAGGGGTGGACAACATGGAACCAAAAACACCGCCATTGGTAATGGTAAAGGTACCGCCTGTCATCTCATCTACCGTAATCTCCCCCTCGCGAGCCCTTATTGCCAATCGTTTTACTTCAGCTTCTACCCCTCTAAAAGACAGGTTCTCTGCACTTCTAATTACTGGCACCATCAACCCTTTTGGTCCGGAGACAGCAATACTGATATCACAAAAATCGTAGGATATCATTTCTTTACCATCGATCATGGAATTAACCGAAGGATACATTTGCAATGCCCTGATCACAGCTTTTGTGAAGAAAGACATAAAACCTAGTCCAACTCCGTGCTTGTCCTTAAACTGTTCTTTGTACTGGTTGCGAAGCTCAAAAATTGGCGACATGTCCACCTCGTTAAAAGTGGTCAACATTGCCGTTTCGTTTTTGACCATCACCAAGCGTTCCGCTACCTTACGGCGCAACATGGAAAGTTTTGATCTGGTCTCACCTCTCTGACCACCTTGAGGGGTCCCCATGGATGGAACTGCGTTGACCGCATCCTCCTTGGTGATTCTCCCGTCCCTACCGGTGCCTTTGATGGTGGAGGCGTCCATGTTCTTTTCCTCCAATATTTTCTTGGCCGCTGGGGAAGCTGTCCCCGACGCGTAAGTCTCTTTTGCTTTTGCAGGTTCCGCAGGTTTTTCAGCCTTTTTTGGCTCCTCTTTTACCTCTTCCTTTTTATCAACCTTTGCACTAGCGCCTTTATCTGCACCAGCCGGTTTTTCTGCACTGGTATCTATCAAGCAAATCACAGCTCCTACTGCAACAGCATCGCCTACCTCAGCCTTTAAAGTGATAATCCCACTTTCTTCCGCTGGCAGTTCCAATGTTGCCTTATCGGAATCAACCTCAGCAATGGCCTGGTCCTTTTCCACATAATCACCATCTTTTACCAACCATTCTGCTATTTCTACCTCGGTAATGGATTCCCCAGGAGAGGGAACTTTCATTTCTAAAATCATTATTTTATAATTTTAATAGATGTGTTATTATTTTATATTTTCTCTAACCATGTTGTCCTTTGTCTTATCAAAAACATAGGCGATCACCTCTTGGTGACGTCGTTTGGAACGTACGGCACTCCCTGCTGCAGGTGAAGCATAAAATCTTCTTGATGCAACCCTGAACTTGGACACCTCACTGAAATGCATCAATAAATGGCTCCAAGCCCCCATATTTCGTGGTTCTTCCTGTGCCCATACGATGTCATCCGCATTTTTGTATTTTGCAATGATATCCTTCATTTGGGTGGCCGGTAAAGGGAATAATTGCTCGACCCTAACAAGAGCCACATCATCCCTATTGTTTTCCTCTTTTACGGCCAATAGATCGTAATAGAACTTCCCGGTACAGAAAACCAAGCTTTTTATCTTCTTCACATCTGCACTTGTATCGTCCATGACCTCTTGGAACCTACCATTGGCCATCTCATCAACAGTGGAAACCGCCTTTGGGTGGCGTAACAGACTTTTTGGTGTAAACACGATCAAAGGTTTTCTAAAATTGGATTTCATCTGTCTGCGCAACAAATGGAACAGGTTTGCCGGGGTTGTGCAATCTGCAATGTACATATTGTCCTTGGCACATAATTGCAGGTACCGCTCCATCCTTGCCGATGAATGCTCTGCTCCTTGCCCTTCATAGCCGTGAGGCAATAACATCACCAAACCGTTCTGAAGTTTCCATTTATCCTCGGCCGCAGAAATATATTGATCTATCATAATCTGGGCCCCATTACTAAAATCTCCAAATTGTGCTTCCCAGATGGTCAAGGTATTCGGACTGGCCATGGCATATCCATAATCAAAGCCCACTACCCCATATTCTGACAAGAGGGAGTTGTATATTTGAAATTTCCCCTGTTTTTCGGAAAGCATATTCAACTGCATGATCTCCTCTTCACTTTCTTCCACCTTAACAACGGCATGTCTATGTGAAAACGTACCACGCTCCACATCCTGTCCCGACATACGTACACCGTAACCTTCTTGCAACAGCGTTCCGTAAGCCAAAAGCTCTCCCATGGCCCAATCCAAAGTGTCCGTTTCAAAGAACATTTTCTTTCGGTCCCCGATCAACTTTTCAACCTTGCGCATGAACTTTTTACCCTTTGGCAATGCCGTAATTATCTTAGCAATCTCGGCAAGTTTCGCTTTATCGAAGGTGGTATCCACAGGCTTCATCATTTCCTCTTCCTGTACCGCTTCAAAACCACTCCACTCATCTGCCATAAAAGGCGTAATGATCGTTTTGTCCAACTTTCTGGAATCTTCCAAGTCCTCTTCCAACGAAGCCTTGTATTCTTCCTCCAGTTTAGATACGTAACTATCATCTATAATTCCTTCGGCAATTAATTTTGCAGCATAAAGGTCTCTTGCATTCTGATGGCTTGCAATTGCCTTGTACAATTTGGGTTGGGTAAATCGCGGTTCATCGCCTTCATTATGCCCATATTTCCTATACCCCAATAAATCTAGGAAAACATCCCTTTTAAAGGTCATCCTATATTCCAACGCAAACAAGGAAGCGTGTACCACAGCCTCCGGATCATCGGCATTGACATGTAATACCGGACTCAAGGTCACCTTTGCAACATCAGTACAATAGGTAGAGGTCCTAGCATCCAAATAATTAGTGGTAAACCCTATTTGATTGTTTACCACGATATGGATGGTGCCATTTGTTTTGTACCCGTCCAAATCTGCCATTTGCACTAATTCGTATACCAAGCCTTGACCAGCTATGGCAGCATCACCATGAACAATAATGGGCAATACTTTTGAAAAATCATCAGGGTAGTACTCATCTTGCTTGGCCCTGGTTATTCCTTCAACAACTGCACCTACCGTTTCCAAATGGGACGGGTTGGGTGCTATGTTCATTTTTATTTTATTTCCACTGTCGGTCATCCTATCTGACGTCCATCCCAGATGGTACTTTACGTCTCCGTCAAAAATATCCTGTTCATAATCCTTACCGTCAAACTCCCCAAAAATATCCTTAGGTGATTTTCCGAAAATATTGGTAAGCACGCTCAACCTTCCCCTATGGGCCATTCCCATCACAAACTGCTCCACGCCCATTTCGGAAGCCCTTTCCACAAGGGCGTCCAAAGCTGGGATCAAAGTCTCGTTACCTTCCAAAGAAAATCTTTTCTGCCCCACATATTTGGTATGCAAGAAGCTTTCAAAAGAAACAGCTTCATTTAATTTTTTTAGAAGATGCCTTTTACGGTCGTCACTGTATTTTGGGTGGTTGTCGTTTATATTCAATCTATTTTGAATCCACTCAATACGCTCAGGGGTTCTTATGTACATGTACTCCACTCCAATGGCATCACAGTAGATACCTTGCAAGTGGTCAATGATTTCCCTTAATGTACTGGAACCTATCCCGATTATCTGTCCCGCTGTAAAAACGGTATCCATATCAGTTGGTTCCAAGCCAAAGTTCTCTATGGCCAAGGTTGGTGAATACTGTCGCCTTTCCCGAACAGGATTGGTCTTTGTAAACAAGTGCCCCCTGCTCCGGTATCCGTCAATTAGTTTCACTACCTGAAACTCCTTTTGAACAGTTTTCGGAATTTCCACATTTTGCCCATCGGGCATGGTTACACCTGCAGATGCAGCTGGCAAATCCATTTCATCCAACAAACTTTCCTGACCAAAGTCAAAACCTTGGAAAAACGCCCGCCAACTTGGCTCAACGCTATCAGGATTCGTTAAATACTTGTCATATAGTTCTGCGAAAAAGGAAGTATGCGCAGCATTTAAAAAAGAATATTTATCCATGAAAGGTTATCTCTGTCTTTTGAACAAAATTTAATCAAAAATACAACAATTAACATTTCCAAGCTTATCTTAGGTGGGAATATTGCAAAAATTAACGATTATTATGAAAAGGCAGCATTACCTATCAAAAAAACTCGTTTTGATGTTTTTTTTCGCACTCAGCAGTATTTTCGCCTTCGGTCAGGGATACGGAAATTCAGGTGATTTTTGGAACAATGTGCACTATGGAGGAGGCATCGGACTTGGTTTTGGCAGGGACTCCTTTAACGCTTTCCTTTCTCCCAGTGCCATCTATCGGGTCAACGAGCAAATTGCCATGGGATTGGGGCTGAATTTTAATTATTCCAAGTTTCAGGACTCTAAAATCATCGCCTACGGTGGCAGTCTTTTAACGCTATACAACCCTGTGCGGGCCATACAGCTATCTGCAGAATTGGAACAGTTGAGGGTGAACAGGGATTTTGTATTTGACGGTGCCAATATCGCGGATAATTACTGGTCCCCTGCCCTATTTATAGGTGTCGGATACAGCAACCGCAATGTTACCTTTGGGATTCGATATGACCTACTCTACGATGATGAAAAGAGTATCTATGCAGATCCATTCATGCCCTTTGTGAGAGTCTATTTTTAATAGAAAGATTAATTGTATTTTGCCTTGAACCAGACCTTTTGCCATTCCCGCTTTAAAATGAGGAAGGTCACCTCATCGGCCACTTCAACAACATCTATGGCAGCAATGGCCTTTACCTTATTTTCGGGTACGTCAATAATATAAAGTAGATTGAGGTAGTCCGCGAATTTCTCCATGATCAGCACATAGACCTTCTCATGGATTGCCTTTTTTAGATCTTCGGGGGCAATGCCTTCTGAAAGCTCTATGAATATGTTGACCAAGCCAAAGTCCTTAATCAATTGTGCGACTAAATTGCCATACAGGTTTTCTGCCTCTGCCGTCTCCAGCAATTTGGAACTATTGGGGAAATTTACTACCATACGTTATCTACGAATATTCCCAAGTTTTGGTTTACTCGTTTTTATAAACCTCTCCATTTTTCATGACGAAGGTCACCTTTTCCAGAGTCGCCACATTCTCCAGGGGATTGTCGTCTACGGCCACGATATCCGCTAAATACCCCGCTTTTAATTGACCAAGGCTATCTCCCATCCCCAATAGATCGGCATTGGTGACGGTTGCGGACGCCAAAGCTTCCATAACCGGCATCCCGCCCTCTACCATATACCCAAACTCCTTGGCGTTCAGGCCATGTGTAAAGACCCCTGCATCTGTACCAAATGCAATGGGCACCCCTTTTTTGTAGGCCCTTCTGAACATATCCGCTACCTGCGGCCCCACCTCTCTTGCTTTTTGTGCTACCACGTCTGGAAAATACCCTGGTATTGCCGCTTTATCCACCACCTGTTTTCCTGCGATGATCGTAGGCACCAGGTAACTGTTGTACTTGACCATCATATCCATGGTGGCATCACTCATTAAGGTCCCGTGTTCTATAGTTTTTACACCTCCCAAGATGGCCCTTTGCATGCCCTCATCTCCATGGGCATGGGCTGCTGTTAGCATGCCATAATCTTTGGCCGTTTCCGTAATCGCCTTTATTTCTTCTATGGTAAACTGTGGGTTGCTTCCACTCTTGGCTACACTCAGTACCCCTCCCGTTGCCGTTATCTTGATTACATCCGCTCCATCCTTATAGCGCTGCCTTACGGCTTTCTTCCCATCTTCAGGAGAATTCACCACCCCCTCTTTTGGGCCCGGATCCCCCATTAGGTCTCGCTTCATTCCATTTGTCGGATCTGCATGCCCTCCTGTAGTCGCAATGGCTTTTCCCGCCGTGAAAATACGGGGACCGTCAACCAACCCTTTATTGATTGCATTTCGTAAGGCTATGTTTACGCCAGAACCACCCAGATCCCTAACAGTAGTAAATCCTGCCATTAAGGTATTCTTCGCATATACCGTAGATTCAAAGGCGATATCGGCTTCGTTTTGCACATACCTGTTGATATATGTTTTTGGGTTTGACTCACTTTCGATATGCACATGCATATCTATCAACCCAGGAAGTACCGTTTTGCTTTTTAGATCGATACTTATATCCTTTTCCCCTCCCGATACATAGCCGTTCTTAATTTCCTTGATTTTATCCCCAGAGACAATGATGGTTTTTTCGGACAACAGTTTGCCCGATTTCACATCCACGACTTTACCACAATGCAAATAAGTGTCTTGGGCAGCGACCAAAAAAGGCAAGAACGCCAAAACGGAAAAGAGTATTTTTTTCATATTATATAGTGCTATTTACTTCTAACTTTTAGTTCCCAATCCCAGGCAGATTTCATGGCTTCATCCAGAGTGGATTCTGCTTTCCATCCCAGTATATTATTGGCTTTGGTGGTGTCTGCATATGCCGCTGTAATATCGCCAGCCCTGCGGTCCACAATTTTGTAGTTCAACTTTTTTCCGGAAACTTTCTCAAAACTATTGATGACCTCCAATACCGTACTACCGGTTCCTGTGCCCACATTGAAGACTTCATAGTTTTCCTTGTTTTTTCCTTCGAGAAGTCTTTCCAATGACACCACATGCGCCTTGGCAAGATCCACTACATGGATATAATCCCGGACACAGGTACCATCAGAAGTCGGATAATCATCCCCAAAGACCGATAGTTCTTTTCGCAATCCCACGCCCGTCTGTGTAATAAAGGGTACCAAATTTTGTGGCACTCCAATGGGCAATTCCCCAATGGCGGCCGATGGGTGGGCGCCCATTGGATTAAAATACCGCAACGAAATAGCATTTAGACCACTGGTCACTTTACAGGTATCCATAATGATCTCCTCCCCTATCTGTTTTGTATTCCCATAAGGGGATTCCGCTGGTTTTACCGGAGCATCTTCCGTAATGGGCATGGTGTCCGCCTGTCCATATACCGTACAGGAAGAGCTGAAAATGAAGCCCACCTTTTCTTTTTGGGTAATTTCTTGAAGGATATACACCAAGGTATTGATATTGTTCTCGTAATAGAGCAGAGGCTTATTCACACTTTCACCAACCGCTTTGGAGGCCGCAAAATGGATCACTCCCTGGACATCCTGGTGTCTTTTAAAAAAATTGGTCACTTTTCCTTTTTCCCTAAGATCCAATTTTTCAAAAACCGGTTCTTTTCCGGTGATGGAAGTAATACGTCCCAATACATCTTGAGAGGAATTGGAAAGGTCATCAATGATGACAACCTCGAAACCTTTATTTTGTAATTCTACTACTGTATGCGAACCTATAAACCCAAGCCCTCCCGTAACGAGTATCTTCATTTTATTTAATCGTTTATGAACTTTATAATTGTCTGTGTGATAAAATCGATCTGCTCTTCGTCCAGCTCGGTATGCATGGGCAAGGAAATAACTTCTTTCACTAACTGGTTGGTCACCGGAAAATCTGCCTCCTTGTAACGCTCATCCAAGTACGCCTTTTGACGGTGCAAGGGAATGGGGTAATAAACCCCACATGGAATTCCTTTTTCACTTAAATGCTGTACCAAGGCATCTCTTTGCCCGTTCATAATTCGCAAGGTATATTGATGGAAAACATGACAATCACAGGTATCGCAGATTCCTTCACAGCCGTTGACCGTTTTGGGGACCCTTATGTTTTTATGTCCTTGCAAAGCTTTTGAATACCTTCTTGCGGCATTTCGTCTTTTGCTATTGTAGGTATCCAAATTGGGCAGTTTTGCCCTGAGCACAGCGGCCTGTATGGAATCCAATCTGGAATTGACCCCTACCACATCGTGGTGGTAGCGCTCATACATACCGTGGTTTACAATACCCCTCAAGGTATGCGCCAGTTCATCATCATTGGTAAAAATGGCACCACCATCCCCGTAACAACCTAAGTTCTTAGATGGAAAGAAAGAGGTAGCTGCAACATGTCCAATAGATCCTGCCTTCACCTTCTTCCCGTCTGACGAGGTATGGGTAGCCCCAATGGCCTGGGCATTATCTTCTATGACGAATAAGTTGTGCTTTTCGGCTATTGCCATGATCACATCCATATTGGCACATTGGCCAAAAAGATGTACTGGAACGATGGCTTTTGTTTTCGGGGTAATCGCCTTTTCCAAGGCTTCGGGATCTATATTGAATGTATCTGGATCAACGTCCACCAATACCGGGGTAAGCTTTAATAAGGCTATAACCTCTACAGTGGCGGCAAAAGTAAAATCTGCAGTGATCACCTCATCCCCCTGTTCCAAGCCCAAGCCCATCATAGCAATCTGCAGGGCGTCCGTACCATTGGCACAAGGAATGACATGTTTTACTCCCAAATAGGTTTCAAGCTCCTTTTGAAAGGCATGAACCTCAGGTCCGTTTATAAAAGCTGTGGTTTCTAGAATTTGGGTTATGGATGAATTGATCTGTTCTTTAATCGACTGGTATTGCCCGTTAAGGTCTACCATTTGTATTTTCTTCATCTTCAATATTTATATAAACAATAATACAAAAATAAGGAACTGAAGCCAAGGTATCCTTGTAAAGAATCGTAATTTAGCGCGAAACGATTTTCGAGTGTTATTTCTATATAATTTAGCAGTACTAGTAGCGTCCTTCGTCCTAAAATTGGCAGCCAATTTTAGTCCCAAACTAAAATTGTTTGTAGATGGTAGAAAAAATGTCTTCTCCCAACTACAACAAGAGATCTCCGACCAAGACAAGATCATATGGATCCATACCGCCTCTTTGGGCGAATTTGAACAGGGGCTGCCCATCATTGAAAAGTTGAAAATCACATATCCCGATTTTAAAATTTTGGTGACGTTTTTCTCCCCCTCGGGCTATGAGGTCAAAAAAAATACAACCGTTGCCGATCTAGTGCTCTACTTGCCCTTGGATACGAAAAAAAATGCCGAGAAATTTATGGCCTTGGCACGGCCAAGGCTCGCCATTTTTGTGAAGTATGAAATTTGGCCCAACTATTTATGGGAACTGAACAGGCAGCAGGTCCCCACCCTTTTGATTTCCGCAATTTTCAAAAAGAGACAGATTTTCTTTAAGAGCTTTGGTGGTTTTATGAGGAAAAGCCTTCGCACATTCTCCCATATTTTTGTCCAGGACAACAACTCCCAAGACCTGCTCCAATCGATCGATATCCACAATACTACCATCGCTGGGGACACCAGGCTGGACAGGGTGTCGGAAATCTTGGAACGGGACAATTCGCTGGAATTTATGTCGGCGTTCAAACAGGGACACCCATGCCTGGTGGCGGGCAGTACCTGGCCAGAGGATGAGGCCATCCTACTGGACTATATCAATACCCCAAATCTACAGATGAAATTCGCAATAGCGCCCCATAATATCAAGGAAGCCCATGTTCAAAGGTTTAAATCAGGCATCACCAAAAAAACAGTGCTGTATTCCGAATTGGACCAAACCGACATAACCGATGCCGAAGTTCTGATCATTGACACCGTTGGCCTTCTCACCAAAATATACAGTTATGCCGATATGGCCTATGTAGGCGGTGGGTTCGCCACCGGCCTCCACAATACCCTTGAGCCAGCTGTTTTCGGAATCCCGGTACTTATTGGTCCACAATACAAAGGCTTTAAAGAGGCCGAGGATCTGGTCGCCCTTAAAGGGGTGCTTCCCGTAACCGATACCTTGGGATTACAAACAATATTGCATGAATTGTTACAAAACCCTGTGTTTAGAAAAACAACGGGAAAGATCAACGCGAACTATATCGCCCAAAACAAGGGAGCCAGCCTCAAAATACTAGATCATATAGCATCTTTACTCCAGTCCTTAAACTCCAAATAAGAGCGTTCCAATATCCAGATTGGACTTCAATTAATTCATACTGATTATTTATATCCCCATTGTTTTTTTAGTATGTTTACATGCTTTGACCAACCCATTATGAACAATCGCATTCTCAGGATTTCCCTTACTGCAGCATTAGCAGGATTTTTATTTGGATTTGACACCGTTGTTATCAGTGGTGCCAATTTGCCCATAAAAGAGCTTTGGCAAACCTCGCCATGGTTCCATGGTACCTTTATCATGTCCATGGCCCTTTGGGGCACGGTTTTGGGGTCTCTTTTTGGAGGTATTCCCTGTGACCTTTTAGGAAGGAAAAAAACCTTGTTTTGGATTGGAATCCTATATTTCATATCTGCTATGGGATCTGCCGTAGCCACAGACCCTTATGTATTTTCTTTCTTTAGGCTTATTGGAGGATTAGGTGTCGGCGCTTCATCCGTAGCGGCACCCATTTATATATCCGAAATTTCAACCCCACAGAATCGAGGAAAATTAGGGGCCCTGTACCAATTCAACATAGTCTTTGGTATTTTCATTGCCTTTATTTCCAACTACCTGCTTAAAGGATTTGATGGCATCAACGATTGGCGCTGGATGTTGGGGGTCGAGGCCATCCCAGCAGTAATTTATTCAGTCATGGTCTTACAAGTGCCCAATAGCCCAAGATGGCTTGTTCTTAACAAAAAAGACGAGGCTGGGGCCCTAAAAATGCTCACTTATATCTCTGACAAGGCACAGGCCTTGGTAAAACTGGAGGAAATAAAAAATTCAATTGGCGTCAAAACCGAGAAGGCGGGACTCTTTGAAGGGAAATACAAAAAACCTTTGATGTTGGCCTTTCTGATTGCTTTTTTCAACCAATTATCGGGCATTAATTTTGTGTTGTACTATGCCCCAGAAATATTGGAAAGGGCAGGATTGGGAGGAAAGGAATCCCTTTTCAATTCCATTTCCATCGGAATCATCAACCTCATCTTTACCCTTATCGGCATCCAATTGATCGATAGATTGGGGAGAAAACAATTAATGAAAATAGGTTCTGTAGGATATATAGTCAGTTTATCCATGGTGGGTTGGTGCTTTTATACCGGGGCAAGCTCTACGCTCCTCTTAATTTTTATTTGTGCCTTTATTGCTTCGCATGCAATTGGACAGGGAGCTGTGATCTGGGTGTTCATTTCTGAAATATTCCCCAACAAGGTTAGAGCTTACGGACAGTCATGGGGCACAGGGGTACATTGGGTATTTGCAGCGGTCATCACTTTGATCACCCCTATATTCTTGGATAGTACCGATGGCGTTTTTAAAGACAATCCATGGCCCATTTTTATATTCTTTGCCTTTATGATGGTCCTACAATTATTTTTTGTGATATTCATGATGCCGGAGACAAAAGGGATATCCTTGGAAGATTTGGAGAAAACTTTCACCAACGATAAAAAAAGTTTAAAAGAGAAATCTGCCACAGGCCTATAAATTAAAGGCTTTTAAAAATTTTATAATATATTCGCAGTATTTAGTCGAAATTTTCACTGATTCGATTGAAAATTAGCAAATTATTATGTAATTTTAGGACAAAGGTTTATAAAATGGAAATGGAAAACGAATTAACCATAGGCATAAAAATCCTGAACGGATTTCTCAGGATTATGGTTGCGGTATTGATAGTCATATTATTAGCCGTTATTTTTTGCTTAATATTGGCTGCCTTTGGTTTCTTTTAACCACAAGGTCTCTTCCCTAATCCTTATCAGGACACACTTGTATTTTACCTACTCCACATTTATCACCCATATCAATACTCATATGGGCTAGCTCTGTGTAACTGATATTTTCATGCTAGAAAGATATAAATTCTAATATCCAATGCCAGTTCGTTTATATACCCCAAACAAAAGAGCAGATTTATTAAAAATAATTACACTTCACCTAAACGAAATACTCATATCAAACTTGCTCTAAATATTCCAAGAGTATTGGAATAGAATTGACCTTTTCTACTGTCAAAGGTTTTTGCACAAAATTGACGATGTTGTTATACATTTTTGCCCTTTCCATATCCAGTATATCAACGGAAGAGGTCAAGATAATTACGGACATATTACCACTTAACCCTTGTTGGTACACGGCATCCAAAAATTCCCATCCCCCCAGTATAGGCATATTGATATCCAACAACACCAAATGGGGAGATCCTTCCGCTTTCTTTCCTACAAAATAATCAAGGGCTGCGGAGCCGTCTTCGAACTGCATTATAGCTTGGGGAGAATATTTTTTTAAAATCCGAAGATGCACATATTGTATGATGGGATCGTCATCTACAAGAACAATTTTATTGTTCATTTTAAGGTTATTTGGTTTTTAATTCATTGGTGATTTTTGCAATCTCCCTTGAAATCTCATCAATTTCATTGGAAGAATTACGTATCCCTTGCAGTAAAAATGCATTGTCTCCTTCGTTGTTTTCATCAGGATCCAATAATAGATTGGTGAGGCCCATCATCCTCACCAATGGTGCCCTGAGCACATGGCTCTGCATCCAAGCTATCTTATTGAACTTGGTGTTTTGGGATTCGATGGTCTTAATATGCTTGGTCAGTTCCGAGATGTCGAAGGCCACAACCTGTCTACAGGTTCTCTCTTTAAATGTGATTGGATTACTATGTATTCGGACATCGAACTCCACCCCATTTTTCTTGCGATGTTTGAAAGCCCCATTAAATATTCTCTCCGTATCTGAGCGAACATCATTGATCTCTTTCATTAATGGCTTTATTTCATCCACTGGCCAAATGTCTGAAAGGGTAAGCTCCATAAACTCCTTCCTGCTATAGCCATAACACGCGATGGCCGCAGAATTCACATCCATAAAACGCAAGGTCTCCAGATCGTATACCCACGAAGGTTGTGGCGACAAATGAAAAAGATCGTTGTATTTTTTTTCTGAATCCCGAAGTTTTTTCAAATACCGATTGGCTTCTGAGACATCCCTCATAGATCCAACCATACGAAAGGGGCCACCATTTTCATTTCTTAGGATACTTGCTTTTTCGTGAATATCTATATACGTGCCATCCCCCTTTAAAAAA
>JBLGAT010000069.1:0-14823 GCA_047612485.1 Psychroserpens sp. | reverse complement strand
TGAAGAAATCATCGGGATTGTCCACCCTGTACACATTTTTCCAACCCCCGCCCGAGTGTGGCTTCATATAGGCAGGAAAACCAATGTAGTTAAAAATATAGTCCCAATCCAACGGGGCTTCCAAGTTACGGAACGACATATCAGAAGTATCGTCCGGTCTTTCCTTGGATGGCAATAGAATGGTCTTTGGAACCGGCACCCCTAACTGAATGGACAAACAGTTGTTAAAAAATTTTTCGTCGGCACTCCACCAAAAAGGATTGTTGATAATCGTAGTGCCCATAAGTGAAGCATTCTTTAGATATGCCCTGTAAAACGGGACCTCTTGGGATATCCTGTCAAAAATAACATGGTACCCATAATCGATCCCTTGCTGTACCTTGTCAATTTTTACAGGCTCGGCAATAACTTTGCCCTTGCCCATTTCGTTGACTTTATTTATAAATTCCCAAGGAAAGGTATCTTCCATCCCAAACAATATTCCCACTTTCTTAGCCATAATCTTTATATTTAAGTTTGTTTTAAAAGTTTAAAAGAACCGTTCCACATATTCTGGAAATGCCATTTTCCAAAGTGGCCAATCGTGTTCTATCCATTTTTTTTCATCGTACCAATGATGTATCCCCTTTTCATTAAGAACATGGGACATGTGAAGATTTTTGGGCCTACAACTATCCCAATCCGAGGTGTTGAGGACAATTTCCATATGATTGTATTTCCAAGGCTCTTCATTCCGCATAAACTCATCCGGACAATTGAAATAAATGGCCATGTCATCAGAAAGCGGTGTAAAATTTCGAATGTTAAAGACCCCCGACATGGAAAAAAGATGGGAGACCAGATCAGGAAATCTGAAGGCAGTGTTCCCGGCGTGATATCCTCCAAAACTACAGCCCCCAACAGCTATACGATCGGTATTACATTGATTTTTAATATAGGGGATCAATTCCGTCTGGAGAAATTTCATATACAGTTCATAGCGTTGGATTTTTATTTCCGATGCCAAATGGTCGTGATAAAAGGTAAGCATGTCCAACGTCTCCACATTATAGAGTTTGATCCGCCCTTGGTCTATAAATTGCATCACGGATTCATTTAGCCCAAAATCATTGTTTTGGGTATAAGAACCCCCAGAGGATGGAAATAATAAAATAGGATATCCCCAATTTCCGGCTACTTCAACGTTGATATTCCTATCCAAAGTGCTGGAATAATATTGAATGTGTTGAATTTCTGCCATAGAGTTAAATATACTTTAAAAATGTTAAAATACCCGAACAATCTTTCGTGTATTGCAATGGTTTTTTAAGTAATTGTTATACTTGCAAACTGATAGGATAAAAAATGCAATTTGAAAGTGAGTTTGTTGGATTAAAAGGAAATCTCTACTCAAAATATTTGGGCAGAAAGGTTACTTTTAGATTGGTTGCCCCCCCTGAATACAAGGACTCTGAAAAGCTCTTCCCTGTTTTATTGATGAATGATGGGCAGGATTTTGTGAATTTGGATTTGGAGAAGACCCTGCCTTCTGCATTTTCTTCTAAAACGGGCAAACCTTTCGTTTATGTTGGCATTGAGGCCAATAACAATCGCATTCAAGAATACGGTACGGCATCTACCCCAGATTTCAAGGGCCGCGGCGCCAAGGCCGTGAACTATTCAAAATTTTTGATAGAGGAATTCATTCCATTTCTAAGGTCCGAATTTAAGGTTTCCCAAGATGCCCAAGATTGGGTGTATTGTGGTATGTCCCTAGGTGGATTATCCGCCTTTGACATCGTATACAACAATGCGCAATATTTTGGAAAAGTAGGCGTCTTTAGCGGATCATTTTGGTGGCGCAACAAAGCGTATGCACTAAATGATGTTGCGGATAGGAGCCGTATCGTGTTGGATGTTGTTAAAAAGGGAAGCTTTAGTCCCCATCTTAAATTTTGGTTCCAATGTGGAACGGAGGATGAGACCGCAGACCGCAATAACAATGGCATTATAGATTCTATTGACGATACCACCGACGTTATCAAAGAACTTAAAGAAAAGGGCTACTCCTTCCCCGGCGATATTACCTATGTAGAATTGGAGGGGGGGAAGCACAATTTAAAGACATGGGCCAAGGTCTTCCCAAAATTCACCAATTGGGCCTTCGGCACCAACTGACCCATCATCTTACCCGCCTCTGGTTCTGTCTATTTCCCTGCAATTTCTAGGGTTTTGAACTGTTCATTATTTTTCTGCTATTTTTGCCAGATGTGCCTCAAACCTCAATTATGATCCTCCCCTCTACCTTGGATGTAACTACCACCGCTTGGATCCTTGCTTTTACAGCGGCCTGCGTGATAGGAATCTCCAAAGCGGGCATCAAAGGGATTGCTATCATCAATGTCACCCTAATGGCCCTCGCTTTTGGCGCCAAGGAATCTACGGGACTATTGGTCCCCCTTCTGGTAGTAGGAGATATATTCGCCGTGATCTATTACCACAGATATACCCAATGGCGCTATATTATCCGATTGCTGCCATGGATGGTCCTTGGCGTAGTTGTTGGCGTCTTTATTGGAAAGGACCTATCCCCAAAAATCTTTAAAATTGGGATGGCAGGTATTATCATTGGCAGTGTGCTCATGATGTATTGGTGGGATCAAAAAAAATCTAAAACGGTACCCACCCACTGGGCTTTTGGAGGTTTCATTGGAATTATGGCCGGTATTACCACTATGATCGGGAATTTGGCAGGGGCTTTTTCCAATATCTTCTTTTTGGCGATGCGCCTTCCCAAGAATGAATTCATAGGTACGGCGGCCTGGTTGTTTTTTATTGTCAACCTCTTTAAGCTGCCCTTTCACATTTTTGTATGGGAAACCATTACCCCGGAAACACTTATGGTAAACCTCAAACTATTGCCCGGCATCTTATTGGGCCTTTTTGTTGGCATACGGTTGGTGAAAATAATTAAAGATAAATTTTACCGAAAAATGATCTTGATCCTTACGGCCATTGGTGCGGTCCTAATACTCTTTCGATAAAACGAGACTGTTCCCAACCTCTTTAGATTGGGCCCATCGATGTCTATGACATTTAAAAGTTCTAACTCTTAAATATTTGTTAAATAAGAATATTTTCGTTATCTTAGGTAGCTTAAAAGCTAAACGATGGAGATACATACCAAAAAAGTCGCGGACAAAATATGCATCGGACTTATGTTGATCGTAATTTCCATGCTGGTCTTTATGTCCTTTGAGGTATTCCCAAAAGATTTTTTCCATGAGGTTGGACATTCCTTCGCTTCCTCCCTCAATAACTTTAATAATGGGGTTGTTTCCAATTAATAAAAATGGCTTTTCCATTATTCCCATTTTCCAATGTTTTTTTAGATCCAATTTATTGGATGTTTAACAACTCCCAGTCCTTTTTTATATCATTTACCCCCTATGGTGTTATCGCCAATATCCCTTGGGTGAAAATTTAATAGAAGGAATTGAAATAAACTATCTTACCTTGTGGGATAGAGTAAGCTCTTCCATAACTTTTAAATATCATGAAGAAATTTTTTGCTTTTTTACTGCTCCTTGTTGGGCTTTATTTTTTACTTCTTATTCCCACTTCTCAAAATCAAAATACACCCGAAAAGGCATCACAAATACCTTTTATCTGGGATCAAGACAAGCTATGGGGCACGTTGGAAAATAACTTTCTGGAAGCGAGAGGAATTCCTTCTAGAGAATTGGATTCTATAGTGGCGTATATGACTTTTGAATCCGATAGTATATTGAAGGCCTATGAAGGTAAAACCATTTCCCCTGAAGATCCTTTTTATGGGTTGATAGAAAAGAGATTTTTCCAGATAGCGCCATTAATTGCCGCACAGGAAAACAAAACAGATTGGCATATTCGTTTTTATAACAGGGTACGGAAAAAGATAAAATCAGATTCCCGTTTTTGGGATATGAACAATGCCAACGCTCGTAATCTCATCTACCGCATCCTTTATGGCATGAGAGCTACAGTGGAGGAAATTTTATTGCAGTCCAGCGATGAGCAGTTTGTCTCCACCATGTTTGTTTCAGACGAACCTTCCGCCACTCCTTCTGCAGATATTCTGGGAATACAAGTACATAGCGGGGATTTACTGGTCAGCCGTGGGGGAGCAGAGGTTTCGGCTTTCATTTCTAGAGGAAATGACTTTCCTGGAAATTTTTCACATGTGGCGGTTATTCATATAAACAAACAGACAAACGTGCCTTATTTGGTGGAAGCTCATATAGAAAAAGGTGTCGCCATTGCCACATTGGATGAGTATTTACAAGACAAAAAACTAAGGTTTATGGTCATGAGGCCTAGGTCTGATTTGAAGCAAATAAAAGCCAATCCTATGCTCCCACATGATGCATCGTTATTTGTTTTTAATGAATCCCAGACCAGACATATTCCTTATGACTTTAAAATGGACTATTACGATTCTTCGGCCATGTTCTGTTCTGAAGTTGGATCATATGCCTACAAAAAGTACGGGATTGATTTATGGGAGTACGAGTCTACCATCTCGTCAAATGGGGTTTTTGATTGGCTTAACAATTTTGGTGTGGAAAATTTTGTCACCCAAATGCCATCTGATCTTGAATACGATCCAAAGCTTAGCGTTGTAGCCGAATGGAGGGATAAGGAAATTCTTTTTCAGGATCATTTGGACAATGCAGTTATGGATGCCTTGTTGGACCGAGCCAATAAAGGTGAAAAACTCGATTACAATATGTGGATGCTGCCTGTCGCAAGAGTTATTAAAGGGTATTCATTTTTTCTCAATGTCATAGGAAAGGAAGGTATTATTCCAGAAGGAATGGGAGCTGTGACCGCGTTGAAAAACAATGCTTTTGTAGACCGATTTAATAGATGTAAATCATTGACAGAATCAAAAATAAAGGTATTTGAAGAAAAAAATAAATATTTGCCTCCATATTGGCAATTGACAAGAATTGCAGAAGAGAGTTTAACAAACTAAAAGACCTATCAATATCTTTAAAATGGTCTTTCTCTTTTTATGGCTCCACTTTATAGATTGCTTCAACCAAACTGGGCTTAAATTTCCCGCCTAGGATTGCTCTGCAAAATAAGGCTTAGCGATTGCCCAAAAACCAATTAACACCCATACTGCCAAAAAAAAGGAGCCTACAATGTGCAGACTCCTTTAGTTCTAGTTTAAAGTATAATTTCCTTTTTGCCGTTTACATCAACTCCTTTACAGGTTTGGTAGTAGAAGTCATATCACGCACACATTCATATTTTCCGTCACGTTTTTCAAAATACGACATATAATAGCCATTCTCAGTTTCAGTGCCCTCAGCATTAAATTGGGTCCAGGAACCAATCTCTAAGGCGGTATTGCCTTCTGCAAACAGGTCAATAACTTTGTATTCGTTATAATTACCCAAAGTGTCATTTGCCATCCCTTTTGCGATTCTATCCCTAATGGCCGCTTTTCCTGAAACAGGTTGATCATTACGGCTATAACTTATGGCATTTTCGCTGTAATAGGCGACAACCGCATCTGCATCTTTGGCCTTTTCTGCAGCAGCAAAGGCGTCTTCCATAGCCTGAATCTCTGCCCTAAGATTTACCATGTCTATTGGTTCTGGTTTTTCAGCAGTGTTACAAGCTGAAAACGTGATGGCCATAATGGCTAAAAAGCTTATTAATCCAATGTTTTTTTTCATCATTTTAGTGTTTAAGTTAAGAAGCAGGAATATCACCCTGAAATCCCAGCTATTTGAATTACGGTTCTTTTATAAAGTAACCAGATTTGATTTGTTTCAATAATTTAACCTTACGGCCCCTTAATCCCAAGTAGTCTTCAAAAGCCCTTCTGCATCTAGCCACATCGTCCTTTGCCATTCTACCGATTTGTAAAAATCGCCCTCGGGCAAGAACTTATTAACCTGGGCCATGCCTTCTTCGGGCCAGGTTGCAGGATTCTCCCAGGCATTGAAAATATCACTGTAATTCTTAAAGGCATCAACTGTATAACAATTCCAGCTATACCCATTGCCGCGGGGACTTAATACTGTGGCCGCATACCAGAATACCTGTTTGGTATTCTTTGCGGTTATGTTCTCTTCAAAAAAAGGTTTAAAATATTTTTCTTGTCCGGCCAGAAATTCTGCAACATTGTTTGCCTTGGCATAATTGTGAACCAAATAATTCCAATCGCCACCATTGCCCTTATTAACAGAAGAGGTGCGCCTGAGAAGCGCATCACCTACCCTGAACTTCTTTTGTTTCAGTCGTTGATCTATTAATGCAAGCTGCTCCTTATCCATGCTACTTCTGACTTCCTTTTCTGCCTGCGGCCGGTCCTTGTTCATTTTTTCTATATTTTCTACAGACCCAAAGCCGAAGTAAAAATAGATATCTGGTTCCGATGCCAAACCATTGACCCTTTGGCACATGGTCCAGCCTGTAATTGTTCCTTTTTTTAAAAGGTTGGCATGTATTTTAGACCAATACATAGCCTCGTTGTCCATAAAAGTTTTTAATTCTTGGTCGGGTACATTCCTGTAATCATAAACAAATACTTCTTGTTGGGCTTTGATTTGCAAAAAAAAGCACAAGACCATAGCCGTTAAAAATGCTTTCATAACTAATGAGTATTAAAGGTTAGTAAAAGGTGATCCTCCCTATTTCAGGATAGTTCAAGGTATAATTTTATCGTTCCCGAGGGACGGCAAGAAGGACGAACAGCCTGCCTGAGTTCCCGGAGATGCTTTTTTAATTATCCAGCGCAATCTATTCGCTTTCCTAGTTTTGAACATTTTCCCCTTGATTTATTTGGGCATATAAAAATTTCAGGGCAAACTTCTTGGGAATATTAAGAAAAAACAGTGTAATGGGTACTGCCTACCGATTGCGGAAAAACGATCATCGGCACCTTGAGGACAGGATAATTCTCGCCACCGAAAAGATAGCCGTGGAATTGCTAAAATAATCAAGAACCCCCACACAGCTTTGCCATACGATGAATTATAGATTTATTGATCCCTATTTCCTTTAATGCCTCCGATTCATTAATTAAAAAAAACTAGCAAAGAACCATTTGATGCAGAGGGAAACAGGTAACACAAAATAACTGATTGGATTTTTTTCTATACATCTATAAATAGATCAACCCAAATGACCCTCAACCATCCCAAATAGAACTTTTATAATAAAACAAATGTTAAATATTGCTTAAAATAGTACTATTTATAGCATAGTACTGTAACAAATTAATAATTATACCGTCTAGTGGGTATATAAGAATTTATAAACTTTTAAAAATCATTATAATGGAAACATCAAACAAACATTACGCTATGCAAACAGTAAGAATCTCAACAAGTAAGACTTGGAATAGCAAAAGGAGATATCACTAAAATACTGCTGAAAACAATTAGCATATAACCACATAAAATAAATAACATGGAAACGTCAAACAAACATTACGCTGCGCAAACAGTAAGAATCTCAACAAGTAAGACTTGGAATAGCAAAAGGAGATATCACTAAAATACTGCCCAAAACAATTAACATATAACCACATAAAATAAATAACATGGAAACGTCAAACAAACATTACGCTGCACAAACAGTAAGAATCTCAACCAGTAAGACTTGGAATAGCAAAAGGAGATATCACTAAAATACTACCGAAAACAATTAACATATAAAATAAACGACATGGAAACTATAAACAAACATCAATTAAGATCAACAGGAGAATCTTCCAGGATGAATATATGGAACGCCAAAAGAAGATTCAGATAGCCTTAGGGTAACATAAAATCAATTATCATGAAACCATTCATCAATCAATCAAGTTTAGAAAATAAAAACAACAGTCTAGTTACAATCTTTAAGAACACAAAGAAAATTAGATGGTCAGATTTTGAAATCAAAAGAAACCAAATATTTGCAATTTAATATAACACAGTTTTTCAAAACTAAAAAAAGTAGCGGGTGCATAATCCACTACTTTTTTTATGTTCCATTTTTTTTAAATGAATAATCAAACTTTTGACAGCTTCCACTCCTCCTTGTACCACAAGGGAGCAAAATTCTGTCCTATCCTCCTTTTGATAAGTTCCGTAATCTACGATTGTAACCATCGTTCTTAATTTTTAAGATTATTAAAATGTGCTAAGCGGGGGTATCCCGCAAATCTCAAAGAGAGTTGGGGTTGACTTTAGGTTAGAGCGCTTTCACATCAATTAAAAATTTCTTTAAACAATCTTTATGTTATGAACAACTTAAGGATTGAATAAAAACCTTCTAAATCTTAAGGTTTTCCTAGGTGAGCTTATCGATTAATCCTAATTTCAAAAAAAAATATTATTAGGGTGAAAGACAATCAAAATTTTTATATCCCGAAACATAAACAGTGAAACAACTTCTTTATAAAAGATATATTAGAGGTATAACGAACATATGTTCGTTATACCGTTGTTTGTAACCTTTCAGAAAAACAACTTAAGTCATGACTGAAAACCGAGAAACACCAATTGAAATAAGTAACGATGAATTTAAAAAAATTGGTTATCAGTTAATTGATACAATCTCTGAATTTATCGACACAATTGATGAAAAGCCTGTTACTACAGGCGAATCATCTAAACAATTGATGAAAATATTAGGTAATTCTTCTCTACCAGAAAATGGAAGTCCGGCTGAGGAAATAATTTCTAAAGCGTCTGCACTATTGATGAACCACTCTTTACTCAATGGTCATCCAAAATTTATGGGTTATATCACCTCATCACCTGCACCAATTGGAATGTTTGCAGATCTATTGGCAGCTTCGGTGAATCCAAATGTATGTGCACAGATATTAAGCCCTATTGCAACCGAAATTGAAATGCAAACTGTGAAATGGTTGGCCGAATTTATTGGTGTCTCTCCTAACTGTGGCGGTATCTTGGTTAGTGGGGGCAATATGGCAAATTTTACTGCATTTTTAGCGGCAAGGACAGCCAAAGCACCACAAAAGATAAAGGAAGATGGTCTAGCAAGTTGTTCAAAAAAATTAATTACATATTGTTCAAAAACGACCCATACTTGGGTGGAAAAAGCGGCTATTCTTTTCGGTCATGGTTCTAAATCGACTAGATGGATACCAACGGATTCCTCAAATATAATGGACAATGACCTCTTAGAACAAGCCATAAAAAAGGATATAAAAGAAGGTCACCAACCTCTAATGGTCGTTGGGACGGCAGGAGATGTTAGTACTGGAGTTGTGGACAATCTTAAAGGAATTGCAGCACTTTGCAAAACATATGATTTATGGTTTCATGTAGATGGCGCATATGGTATTCCCGCTGCAGTTATTCCAGAATTAAAACCGTTGTTTGATGGTATACGAGAGGCAGATTCAATAGCGCTTGACCCTCATAAATGGCTCTATTCGCCATTAGAAGCAGGTTGTACATTGGTAAAAAACCCCCAACATCTAATAGATACCTATAGTTCAAATCCCGAGTATTACAATTTTAGCAAAAATGAAAAGGGATCCTCTCAAAATTATTACGAATTTGGACTTCAAAATTCTCGTGGATTTAGAGCTTTAAAGGTATGGCTAGCATTACAGCAAGTAGGAAGAAGCGGTTATGTAAAAATGATTGGTGAAGATATTGAATTATCAAAATTACTTTTTGAGTTAGCAGAAAACCATCTAGAATTGGAAGCTATTACTCAAAACTTAAGTATTGCCACCTTTAGATATGTTCCTATAGATTATGAGGAAAACATCAAAAAAAATGAAGCTTACTTAAACACTCTAAATGAAGCTTTACTTGATGCATTACAAAAAGGCGGTGAAATATTTTTATCCAATGCAATTGTAAATGAAAAGTATTGTTTAAGAGGCTGTATTGTAAATTTCAGGACTTCCAAAAAAGACATTGAGGAGATTATTGAAATAATAGTTAGAGAAGGAAAAAAGATGCATCAAAAGCTCAACATTTAATAGGGGAAAATAAAAACATGTCTCAACACCGTTTATAAAAAAATAGTGGGTTATGTGCCAAAACAAAAGTATACATATAAATTAAAAGTTAGTAATAACCCGAAAAGTTAGTCCTTAAAACCCACTACTTCTCATATACTAACCGTTGTACCTAAACGAGGTACGTTATACAAACATCCTTTACAAAGTTATAGATACATCGTTTACACTTTTTTAGGTTATAATTTGAGATCAAAATCAAATTATCATGCCTTGGAAAGACACAACGATTATGGAACAAAAAATTGAATTTATCTGTGAATGGCGAACTGGAAAACATACCATCACGGAACTTTGTAAAGGGTTTAACATATCACGGCCTACTGCTTATAAAATAATAGCCCGATTTGAGAAAGAAGGTTATGAAGGTCTTCGAGAATTATCAAGAAAACCCAGAGGATCGCATCCTAATGCAACCAATGAAAAAGTAGTAGAGAGCATTCTCAATTTGAAAGAAAAGTATAAGCTGTGGGGTGCGAAAAAAATATGGAAATTGTTGTATAACGATTATCCAAATGAAACTATACCAACTGTTTTGACAGTACACAACATCCTCAAAAAACATGGATTGGTAAGTGCCCAAAAACGATTAAGAAGAGTAAAACCGATTCATCCCATATTTGACCCAAAAGCGTGCAATGAAGTATGGAGTGCAGACTACAAGGGAAAGTTCTTGATGGGCAATAAGATATACTGCCATCCATTGACAATAGCCGATTCTAAAAGTCGATTTGTATTTACAGCAAAAGGTCATTATAAAGAAAACCTGGCCTCGGCAAAAGCAGAGTTCAAAAGGGTTTTTAGAATATATGGTATCCCCAACCAAATCCACACAGATAATGGAAGTCCTTTTGGATCTGTAGCTGCAATACAACGATTTACCAGGTTGTCATATTGGTTTATCGAACTGGGGATTATGCCCGTATTCTCTGATCCTGCCCATCCGGAACAAAACGGAAGGCATGAACGCATGCACCGCGATCTGAAGGCAGCTTGTGCCAAACCTTCAGCCTTTGATCTAAAGGCGCAACAAAGACGTCTGAATCACTTTGTAAAGGAGTAGAACCACATAAGACCACATGAAGCTCTGGGAATGGAAACACCTGCTTCTGTGCATGACTTCAATGCAAGGCCATATCCTGAAAAAACACCTAACTTTGATTATGACCCGCAAATGAGAGTGTTGAAAGTAACTAAAAATGGATCTGTAAGATGGGGGCAATATAATTGGGTTTACTTATCCGCATCATTACAGGGAAAATATATTGGTGCTTTAGAAATGGGAAATGGTATTTGGAGAGTATTTTATAGAAATGTATTTTTAGGATACTTTAATGAAAATGAATTAAGAACTAAAGAACAATCAGTGAGGTTAGAAACTAATTTAGTGTAAAGGCTAATCTATAACTTTTGTAAACTATGTATCTTAACGAACAACGAACAATGTTTGGAGACTTTACGGACCTGAAGTTGATGTACAATTTCATAAATATAAAAGGGAATACTATTATGAGCAACTTAGACAGCATCCTCAAAAATAAGTATGGATTTGAAAATCCCTTTAAACCTGACCCCCTTGCGGAGAAAGCATTGCCCTATTTGAATAACGCGAAGCACTTACTTGACGTTGGTTGTGGGGAGGGAGCAGATACTGTATTCTTTGCAAAGAAAGGGTTCCAGGTTACAGCTTTGGATAATAACGAAACACATTTAGACCGTTTGCGAGCATTTATAAATGATAACTCACTTACAAATGCTACAATATTGAATACTAATGTATTAGATTTTCAATATCCTCAAAATTATTATGACGTGATTAACTGCCTACTTGTTGGCTGTTGCATGAGTCGCAGTGATTTTGAAAAGTTGCTTGTAACACTTAAATTGACAGTCAAAAAAGGAGGTGTTATCATTATGTCATTACGAAATTATCTAGATCCGCAGTTTAAAGATTATGTTTCTAAAGATAAAATGATAGAACCTAATACTTTTAACAAAAGGGAGGACTGTTGTGAAATAAGATACTACATCGAGAAAAATAGACTTCGTGAATGTTTCCTTGATTTTGAAATTCTATATTATTATGAAGGTCTTGCCGAGGATAAATACGAAGAAATTAAAAAGCACGGAGATTCATATATTATTTGCAAGAAAAAGGATTAAGGCCAATTGCATAGAAAAAGAACTGAGTTAAAAATCAAGGTTTTTTGGGCTAATCTCGATACCTATTTTTCATCATAGGCCACCCCTGATTTAGCTATTGCGAATGATTGTTTCAAGAGCTTGTTGCTAACCGCGATCAGGGCAAGTTTCTTGCTCTTCCCCTTTGAAGTGATCTGTTCACAGATCTCCCTGCACGCCCTACTGTGCTTACAGTCTGAAAAGCTGCACAAGAATATGAGATTCCTCAATTTCCTATTACCTACTTTACTTATCCTGCTACGACCCCTGACACTGCTTCCTGATTTTCTTATGGTAGGTGTTATACCTGCATAACAACAAAGTTGGCCGGCATTCTCAAACTTAGTGAAGCCATCTGTGAGCACAAGTAATACCATCCACTATAACCCTGCTTTAACCATAGTCGACTCTACTCGCAAAACACCACCTATCATTAAAGCTTACAGTGAGTCTATATGATTATGCCATCTTAGTCCCGCCAATTAACTTAACGCTATTCTATAAACCTAAATGTTCGTTTGTCAATTTTAAACACATCGGTCCCATTTTCCACCTTTGCAAAATCTACTTTTACAATGGCTGTTCTTCTTGGATGTACTGTTGAGTCGTTAAAATGGGTATGCATTATATACTGTAATTGCCCATATTTGTTCATAAAAACATCACCGTGCCCTGTACCGTTTATGCCTAATAGTTCCCTACGAATAATCGGACTATTATTGGATTTTTTCCAAGGGCCCAACGGACTATTGCTTGTTGCATAACCTACGGCGTAATCGGGGTTTCGGAAATCATTAGCGGAATAAATCAAATAGTAAAGTTTATTATGTTTTAGCACCGTGGGCCCTTCGGTCACCGACCAATCGGCATTTTGGGTGTTTTCCCATTGCAAATTACCGGATAGACATTCCGTTAAGGTTTCCTGTTTTATGCTCAACAAATCATCGTTCAACTCGGCCACAAATATCCGGTTGCCCTCTGTAAGTCGAACATGGTATAGGTATTTTTTTCCATCATCGTCAAAAAACACAAAAGGGTCTATCTGTTTTACGGGTGCTTTCAAATCTTCTTTCGATGGGTTGATAAACGGCCCCAACGGACTATCAGCAGTCGCCATCGCAATATGCTCATTGGCGGTATAGGCAATATAGAATTTAGCTCCATATTCAAAAACTTGTGGTGCCCAAAACCCTTCATCGCCGAAGGCATCTCCTTTTTTAAGGGCAAGGCCATCGGTCGCGCCTTTTGGTCCCTCCCAAGTTTTCAAGTCTTTGGAAGTATATACCAAAAACCCCAGTTTGTCCTTGAATTTTGGATCTCCTGTTGTTCCATAGAGATAGTAAGTGCCATCGTGATTGAAAATAGTAGGGTCGGCAAGGTAAATGGCCGAGGAATCTAAAATGGAGTTCTTTTGCGAACAGCCTATCCCTCCAGAAAATACCAAAAGGTAAAATAAACACATTAATCTTTGCATGATCCTAAGATTATTGGATTGTAAATTTGTACTCCGAAACTGTATGATAGATTTCCCCAGGATCTAATCGTATCGAAGGAAAATCGGGCTGGTTGGGTGCATCGGGAAAATGTTGGGTCTCCAAACAAAAAGCCGTTCTGAAATCGTCTTTGGCGCCTGATTTCAAAGTGTTCTCGGAAGCCATAAAATTGCCGCTGTAAAATTGAATGCCCGGCTCTTGGGTATATACATTCATCACAATGCCTGATTTATCACCGACTACTTTTGCTGCATAATTCATCCCGTTCCCTTTTTTGCCGTTTAGAACAAAATTATGATCGTAGCCTCCTCCAAATTTTAATTGTTCATTATCCCCTTCGACTCTTTCTCCGATGGTATGCGAGGTCATAAAATCGAACGGTGTACCAATCACATCCTTCAATTCTCCAGTGGGAATAAGTCCCGGGTCTACAGGTGTAAACTTATCGGCAAAAAGTTGAAGGGAATGGTTCAAAATCGTTCCGCTAGCTTCCCCATTGAGATTAAAGTAGGCGTGATTGGTCAAATTGACCACTGTCGGTTTATCGGTCGTGGCCTCGTATTCGATTTTAAGTGAATTATCATCGGTCAGGGAATATGTGACTTTTGCACTTAGATTTCCAGGGAAACCTTCCTCCTTATCGGGAGAAGTATAGGTTAGCACCAAGGTATGTTCATTGGGCTGCTCAGTATCCCAAACAACATCTTGAAAACCTTTATAACCGCCGTGCAGCGCATTTTCGTTATTGTTGGTAGGTATTGTATAGTTCTTTCCGTCCAATGTAAATTTTCCTTTGGCAATACGGTTGCCAACTCTGCCGATCGTAGCCCCGAAATAGGCCTCTCCGGACTCGACGTATTCTTCAATGGTGCCGCGGCCAATGCACACATCTATTAGTTTTTCATTCTCGTCGGGAACATAAAGACTTACAATACGGCCTCCATAGTTGGTCATTGCCATTTTCAGATTTGCGTTTTGCAGCCAATACAGCTTTACTGATTTTCCGTCGATTGTAGTATTGAAATTTTCTTCCTTTAAACTGTCTGTAAACAACTCGGATTTTGTTTCTTGCCGAGGTCCTTCGACCCCAACGTTTTTTGATTTTTCTTTACAAGCCGT
>JBLGAT010000068.1:0-14866 GCA_047612485.1 Psychroserpens sp. | reverse complement strand
CATCAATTATTTGATTCCAAATCTACTGCTTTTTTCATCTTCGCATGGGCATGGCGTCTATGGTGTTGAACAGTTTCTTACAATTGAGAATGGTTGATTGACGCAGTTTAATACCACCATCCAAACCCACCAAGATGATCTGGAAGGGAGCTTCTGTATTCTTGAATTGATTATATTGTCGAGTTGTGGTTTGCCAAGTAAGTATGATCAGGTATGCCAATACCATACCTGCTGGAGTTAGCGGCAAAAGCTCCGCTTTTTAGCATGCTATTATTGGTCCATGAATTGTTGGAAGAGCTCCACATACTTACCCATATGAATGCCATCAACAAGGCCGTGATGCACATGGATAGAGACCGGCATTGTTCTTATTCCATCCGTTTCCGTCATTTTACCAAAGGATATTTTGGGAACGCTGTCCTTGGTGGAATATCTTCTGGCATGGGAAAAAGAGGTAAATTTTAACCAAGGCAAAGAGGAATAGTGGACAACGGCATCAGAGTTTTTGGCAGGCATCAAATCCCTGGCGTTTTGCACCCTTTTTATTTCTTTTTGGGCCTCCCCTTGAAACGTTTCAAAATCATCATAAAAGTCAATATAACTAAATCCAAAGGTTCCATTTGGCCTATTAATGGTAGGGGAGGCACATATGGTATCGTGTATCACAACCCTATTCTGAACATCAATTCTGTATTTAAATTCGGGAATTTGGTTTACGGCCTTGATGGATTTGTGCAAATACCACAGAAAAAAGGACACATTGGACTCTTTGGCCTTACCGTAGGCAATGGTGCAGTCAATATCCACCGTAACTCCCCAAAAGGGTTCTTCAAAACCATTAAAAAAATGGAAATGATCTATTCTGTTCCAACTCTCCAAGTCCAAATAAGTTTTCATAATATATGATCGGAATTTAGTAGGCGGTTTTGTTTGACTTCTTTGTCCACTGCTCAAAAACCTTAACACCTTCTTTTCGTAAGAGGCTTATAAACTTGATCTGTCTGTCTCCCATTTCCTTTTCCAATTCGTCATAAATGAATTGGTCATCAAACTGTATTGAGGCGGCGTCTTCCCGGTCACATGCAAAAAACACTTGTTTGGGACGTGCCCAATAGATGGCTCCCAAGCACATAGGGCAAGGTTCGCAAGAAGTATATATGGTGCAGTCGTCCAATTGAAAGGATCCAAGTTTTTCACAGGCGCGTCTAATGGCAACGACTTCTGCATGGGCAGTGGGGTCATTCGTTGAGGTCACCCTATTGTAACCCTCTCCAATGATCTCATCATTTTTTACGATGACCGCTCCAAAGGGGCCTCCACCATTATCGTTCATTCCCTCGGCAGATAATGCAATCGCCCTACGCATAAAATATTCGTCTCTATCCGTCATGTTTTGATGTAATTAATTAAATGTAAAAAGACTTCCTTTTTCTGCATGAATTGAAGAAAGTGCAGGGCACAAAAATAGAAATGTAATGGTGTTATCCCAATTGAATTTCGATAAAAGGCATAGCTGGGGTGTACAAAACACAAAAAGGAATTGGCAAGCAGGGAAACAGCCAAACATTTATTTCGTCTCGGCCACATGTGTTTTAAACCATTCGAGGTAACGTTCCAAGCGATCTTTTATAAATGTAGGGCGCTTGATCCCGTGGTGCTCTTCTGGATAAACAACCAGCTGCGTTTCCCTACCCAATCTTTTCATAGCCTGGTACATCTGTTCAGAATTTAGGATGGGAACGTTCCAGTCTTTTTCTCCTCCTATCCATAAGGTAGGTGTCGTAATATTTGCCACTTGGTTAAAAGGTGAAATTTTCTCCCAAGCCTCTGCATTTTCCCAAGGCAGTCCCAATTCCAATTCCCAAGTGAGCTGATAATGGTCATGACCATAATTTGCACGGTATAGGGCCTCACTAGCTCCGGAAATGGCCCCTTTGAACCGATTCGTTTTTGTGATGACGTAATTGGTAAGGATGCCGCCATAGGACCACCCCCCTACCCCCAATTTATTGGGATCAGTATATCCTTGACCTATGACATAATCAACACCGGCCATAACATCTTGATAATCCTTGTTGCCCCAATCGGCAAACAGCGCCTCTGAAAATGGTTGTCCGTATCCTGAAGAGCCCCTAGGGTTGATTAAAAGGGTCACATAGCCATTGGCCGCGTATAATTGAGGCTCTACATCATATTCAAATTGATATTGGCTTACGGGCCCTCCGTGGAGCCAAAGGATGGTGGGGTATTTTTTGGTTGCATCAAAACCAATCGGTTTTACAACAAATCCTTCTATATCCGTGCCGTCGGCACTCTTAAAATGTATTTTTTCAATACTTGGCTCCTCTATATGGGCCAGTAGCCTATCGTTTAGGGAAGTAAGTTTTTTTAAGGTATTGGTAAAACTGTACACCTCATAGGGTTGGTTGGCATTCCCCAATAATGGGATGACAACATCAGCTTTTACAACATAATCTGAGATACTGATATCCCCTTGGATGATCCGTTTAAGATTTTTACCATTTGGCTCAATGGTTGCAAGGACACTGGTGCCGCTCTCCTCCAAAATAAAATAAATTAGCTTTCCATCGTCCGAAAAGGCGGGTTTGCTGATATTTCTGTCCAAGGTCTCGGCCAATAGGGAGGGTTGACCGCCAGTTACTGGGATAATTGCCAGTTTTTGGGTAGCATACCAAATAGCCTTTTTATCGGTAACGGTCCTGTACACAAGATTTTTTCCATCTGGGCTCCACCGAGGATAAAAATCCGCATTGGGATTGGTCGTGACCTGTGTTAATGATTTCCCTTTATTGGTGTTGTTCGCATTTACGATCCAAAGGTCCGTGTTCGAATTTCCGTCCGGGTTATCTGATCTGTTGCTGGCAAAGGCAATTTGGGTCCCATCCGGACTCCAAACCGGGTCTTCATCATCATAGTCGCCGGAAGTGATCTGCCTTGGAATGGAATCTTCGGGGGAAAGGACATAAAGGTGGGTCCTGTATCGATCGAGATATCCCTGATAATCCTGCTTAAACTGCAGTCGGTCCACCACATAGGGTTTGGCTTTTTTATCGTCTTCCTTATCCTCTGTGAGTTCTTCAGGTTTGGGATCTTTAATATTCAACAACAACTCCTTGCCTTTTGGCGACCATTCATGGGAAGAGACACCTTGAGGAATTTTAGTGAGCTGTTCCGCTTCTCCCCCTTGGCGGTTCAATGTCCAAACCTGAGTTTTGTCCCCTTCCTTTTTAGAGGCCAGAAAAGACAGGTATTTGTTGTCAGGACTCCATTTGGGCTCTGAGGCCGAATAGCCTTTGGCAGTCATCGGGATGGCTTCACCCCCTTTTGTTGGAACCATCCATATACGGGTCTCCCAAGCATCTTTCTTTAAATCCATTTCAGAAACCGTAAACGCCACCCAGTGACCGTCAGGGCTGATTACCGGGTTTTTTACCGATTTAAGCTGAATAAGCTCTTTAATGGTAATGGGTTTTTTTTCGGATTGGGCCCAGCCCATCATAGGGCAGGCAAAAGAAATGAGCAAGCAAAGAAGAGGAATGTGTTTGAAAATCATAATGACTGTTTTTACAAAAAAGATCATCACCAAGATATAAAATATAAGGGTTATAATTTATTATTTCTGGGAACACATGAAAAGCAAAAAGGCAGAACTTGTTCTACCTTTTTGGAATTAAATTTTTTATATTTTCCGGATAAGATTACTTCAGAATACCCTTGTATTTTGAGGTGTCGGCCAGCAAACCCGTTGCCGCTAAAATGGCGTCGTCATGACCTAGGTAATAATCATAAAGGCCTTCCCTGTAGAAATAGCGTTTGATGATCTCGTCCTCCAGGTTTTTCTGAAGCTCGTTTTTGTAGGTGTCCAATGCGGTAAGTTTACTTTTGTTGATCTGTAGCAACAGGTTTTTATACCCTTCTTCCACTTCCGCGCCATAGATGGCCTTTTCTTCGGGGGTCATGGCTTGTTTCAAAGCCTTTTCCGTTTTGGTCTCAAAGCTAAAAGAACTTTGGTCCACAAAGGACTTAAAGGCCTCAAAATTGCTGTCCGTAAAACTAAATTCGGATGGGGCGTTCAATTTATTTTGATAATAATATTGGGTGGCAAAATCAAAAATCACATTACCGTCCATCAGCCCTTGCGTCAGGGCGTTGGTTCGTAGGGCACTGATCTCTATATCGGGCAATACTCCGCCCCCATCTTGAACCTTACGACCATTACGGGTTTTAAATTCGGTAAATTTGGTGTTTTTGACCGCTTTTCCATTTTCATCACGGTTCCAATAATCCAAGGATTGAATGCACCTGCCAGATGCGGTATAATACCGGGAGATGGTTACTTTCAATTGCGTACCATAGGTGAGTTTCAAGGGTCTTTGAACAAGTCCTTTCCCAAAGCTCCTGGCCCCTATGATCACCGCACGGTCCAAATCCTGTAAACTTCCTGAAACAATCTCACTGGCCGATGCACTTCTGCCATTTACCAAAACTACTAGAGGAATGTTCTCATCTACAGGCTGGTTTTTGGTATGGTATTCCCTATTGAATTTTTTGACCTTAGATTTTGTGGTGACCACCAGTTCCCCTTTTGGAATAAATAGGTTGGTCACATTGATGGCTTCCGAAAGTAAGCCTCCGGGATTGCCCCTGAGATCCAAAATAATCTTTTCGGCCCCTTCGTTTTTTAAATTGATCAAGGCCTCTTTTGTCTGATCCGATGCCTTTTGGTTGAATTTTGCCAATACGATATACCCTGTTTTGGCATCCACCATTTTATAATAAGGAACCGCATCAACCTCTATGGCCTCCCTAACGATTGTGGCGGTCTTTGTTTGTCCCTGTCTTTTGTAGGTCACTTCCACGGACGTATTGTTGGCCCCTTTTAAAAGTTCGCTCCCATCATCCTTAAATTCGGAGATACCGATATCCCCGATCTTGATGATTTCATCCCCAGCCTTTAAACCAGCTTTATCAGCAGGATAGTTTTTGTAGGGCTCTATGACCACTAATTTGTCATTATAGGAACGGACTATGGCGCCAATCCCTGAATATTCCCCTGCATTATTTATCTTATAGGCTTCAACATCCTGTTCGTTCAAAAATTTGGTGTAGGGATCTAGACCTTCCAACATATTTTTGATGGCATTGTCCATGAGTTCTGCAGGATTGGTCTCATCTACATAGTTCATGTTCAGCTCTTTGAACAAGGTGGTAAATATTTCTATTTGCTTGGCAATCTCAAAGAAATCACTTTTATAACTAGAGCCTACAACAAGGAATACAAGGGCTATTATAGGGATAAGAACCTTTTTTTTAATCAACCTTTTCATGATTCTCTTTAATTAAAATTTTTTTTATTACGAGTTTAAAGCATGCTTCCAATTGCTCATATGTAGGCATATCTTTACCAAGGTATAAAAACATAAACGCATAGTCTCCCACAATGTTGTTAAAAAACAAGGGCTTGTTCAACCGATAACATTCGCGCATCAGTCTTTTGATCCGATTTCTATTTACGGCACTTTTGAAATTTCTTTTAGAGGCGGTAACCCCAGTCTTAATTTTGGAACCATCGGCATGAAGGGTTTTGAGATAGATGAGTTTTACGGGATAATTGGAAACACTTTTCCCTTCAGCAAATAACCGTTCGATGAGCTTTTTGCTCTTTAATTTTTCTTTTTTCGGGAGTGTAAATGACATAGTGGCGTAAAAGTAAAAATAAAAACAACAGTTTCTAATTTATGACATTCATCATAGGCTAAAAATTCAAAGGACGGTAATTTGGAACATGTTTTAAATAAGGTTATGGATACTGATAAAATCGAAAAAGGATGGGAGAATTACATGTAGAGGCATTATTGAAGAGCCCTAATAATTCCAAGTACATAAAGCAGTTATTAACGGATATTGAGGCCTTGGAACATATGTTGAGCAACAATATGTTCGAGAAAAGCCCGATCCGTATCGGAGCCGAACAGGAATTCTGTTTGGTAGATGGGGCATGGCAGCCTTCAAATAAGGCCCTGGAAATTTTGGAGGAAATAAACGATTCTCATTTTACCACAGAAATAGCCCTGTACAATTTGGAGATCAATCTGGATCCCTTGCCATTAAAAGGTTCTTGTTTTTCAGATATGCACAGGCAATTGGATGACTTATTGCAAAAGGCAGATCAGGTAGCGGAAAAACATGGCAATAAAATTATTCTTACCGGAATACTTCCTACCATTACCCAAAAACATCTGGACCTGCCCTATATGACCCCAATTAAGCGATATCAAATATTGAACGAGGCCGTAAAGGAGATGCGTAAAAACGATTTCGAACTTCATATTAAAGGGGTGGATGAGCTTAATGTACACCACGATTCCGTGTTGTACGAAGGGTGCAATACCAGTTACCAATCCCATTTACAGATAGATCCAGATGATTTCAGGGACACCTATAATTGGTCACAAGCCATTGCTGGACCCTTACTGTCTATATGCACAAATGCACCCATGCTTATGGGAAGGGAACTATGGCAAGAAACACGGATTGCCCTTTTTACCCAAAGTGTGGATACAAGGGCCAGCACCTTTTTGCTGAATGAAAGGGAGGCAAGGGTAAATTTTGGCAACGACTGGGCCAAAGGAAGCATAGTGGATTTTTATAAGGAATCGATTGTTGGTTTTAGGAGTATTCTGACCACAAATTTCGAGACCGATAGCTTGAGCGAACTGAAGGCAGGTAAAACACCAAAACTGAGGGCCCTAAACTTGCACAATGGTACGGTATATAAATGGAACCGACTCTGCTATGGGGCCTCCAAGGGTAAACCACATGTGCGTATTGAAAACAGGTATATTCCTTCCGGACCCACTACTGACGATGAAATTGCCAATATGATGTTTTGGGTGGGTATAATGAGGGGAAGGCCAAAAAAGTACAACGACCTCCACACCAAAATGGATTTTAAGGATGTAAAGACTAATTTTTACAACGCTGCCAGATATGGGATGGCGACCCAATTCTATTGGGACGGAAAATTGGTCTCCAGCGAAGACCTGCTCTTGGACCAGCTGTTGCCCATGGCGTTTAGGGGATTGTACGCCATGGGGGTGGCACCCGAAGATGCTGAACATTATCTGACAATCATTGAGAAAAGGATAAAATCCTATAATGGATCCAGATGGACGGTAAAGGCATATCGAAAATTAATAAAAGAGCACAAGTCCTTGAATGCATTGGCAATTTTAACGGCATCTATGTATCAACAGCAAAAGAAAGGGTATACCGTTGATGCTTGGGAATTGCCAAGGGGAGATGAACACATTATCCAAGAAGAGTTCTCCAAAGTAAGTCATGCTATGAATACCAAAGCCATAACCGCTCAAGAGAACGACAGCACAGAATTGGTGCTAAAAATGATGCAATGGAAAAACATACACCATGTGCCCATCCTTAACAACGATTTGAATTTGGTGGGGCTATTGACCTGGACAGATGTGGAACAGTATTTGGGAAAACCAGGAGAGTTGGAACAGAGCATCCGTGAGATCATGAAGACACAACTGATTACTATTACCGAGGACGAGCAATTGGCCAAGGCAAAGAGCATCATGCAGTCCAAAGCCATTAACTGCCTTCCCGTGGTGAGCGGAAAAAAACTGGTGGGCATTATCACTATCAACGACCTATGAACTCTTTAACATTCAAGGGTAAGGAAGAAAGGCTTATCGGCCATTTGAAAGGGAATCAAAATGGGCCAACTTTAGTTTTTTTTGGAGGAATTCACGGCAACGAACCCTCTGGCTGTAAAACGATCCAGGAAGTATTTCAAAAAATACAAGCAGAAGCCTTAATCCTTTCAGGAGCCATTTACGGAATTAGGGGAAACATTCCGGCACAATTACAGGGGAAAAGATTTTTGGATAAAGACCTCAATCGGATGTGGACGGAGGATCAAATAAAGGATATCCTAAATAAAGAAGCAAATGAACTGGGCTCAGAGGAAAGGCAATTAAGTGAAATATATGAGTTGCTCATCCAAATACTGTCCAAGGAATCACCCCCCTATTATTTTGTAGATTTCCACACCACTTCCAGTAAAACCCTTCCCTTTATCACTATAAACGACGCCCTTATCAACAGGAGATTTTCATCCCTGTTTCCCGTGCCCACTATTTTGGGGATGGAGGAATATTTGCATGGTCCATTGCTCAGCTATATCAACACCATGGGATATCTTTCCCTTGGTTTTGAATCAGGGCAACATAAGGAGGAAGAGGCGGTATTGAATAGTACCGCTTTCTTATGGTTGGCTTTGGTGTTCAGCGGAGTGTTGGCCAAAGATGCTGTAAATGGGTTCTCAAATTATTATTTGCAGTTACGGAATTCAGCAAAGAGTAATCGTACCTTTTACGAAATCATCTATCGTCACAGCATTACACCGAAGGACGGATTTACGATGTTTCCCGGGTTCAATAGTTTTGATAAGATTGCCAGAAACCAGGTTATAGCCAAAGAAAAGCAAGGGGAGATAAGAACCCCAAGATCGGCGAGAATTTTTATGCCTCTATATCAAAAGCAGGGAGAGGATGGTTTTTTCCTGATTAAAAAAATCCCTTCACTGGCCTTAAAGTTTTCTGCCTTTTTAAGAGGAATCCGTTTGGATTCCCTACTTACCATACTCCCTGGGATAACGTGGAAAAGTAAGAAGGAAGGTATTCTTTTGGTGAACGTAAACACGGCAAGGTTTTTTACCAAGCCTTTTTTTCACCTTTTGGGTTATAGGAACAGGATGCTGGACAAAGAACGGATTTTAATGACCAATAGGGAACGCACCGCCAAGACCTTAATGTATAAAAACACCCCTTGGTCCAAAAAAGAACCCCACTTAAAACACCTTGGATAGAGTTTTAAATGGGGCTGTGTAAATTATCCTTAAGAAAGTCTTGGACGAACTTCTATTGTTCCTCTTTTTGGAAGATATTGTTTTCCCTGTTAATATCTGCCATTAGTTCTGACGGATCTAAGACGATAGCCTTTACTTCTCCCACGGGTTTGTCGATGGTGAAATCATAGGTTGGATATGCCCATGGCCAATCTGGTAAAACCGTTCTGCTCAAAGCAGGATATGGGTTTTCTTTTTCGCCCCTCATCATTCTTAAAGGCGCATAGAACGTTTCTTGACTGCCGTCTTTATAAAGAACAAGGATGTCCTGTGGCATTGGCATAAGTCCGATCCTTTCCAGGGTTACCTTGGTCTTCCCGTCCATCTCTGTAACGGATTTTACACCATAATCAATGGTGTTGGTGGTCTGTGTCCAATCGGTCAGGTACCAATCCAGTTCAATGCCAGACACCTTTTCTGCACTTCTTTTGATATCATTTGGGGTTGGGTGCTTAAATTTAAAATCGTCATAATATTTATGAAGGGCTTCCATTAATTTTTCTTGCCCGATCACATATCCCAATTGAGCTAAAAAGATTTCTCCTTTGCTGTAGGCGGTAACCCCATATGCAAAATTAAGGGCGTAACGATCGGCATGGGTGGTCTGTGGCTGTTCTTTCCCAGAGGCCACCAATCTGTAATAGCCCTTATAGGCGCCTTCAAACGGGTTGTCTTTTTTCTCCCCCATAAACTCGTTCATGTAAAGACCGGAAATAAAGGAGGTAAAACCTTCATCCATCCATTCGTGTTTGGACTCGTTGGAGGCCAAGATATGTTGGAACCAGGAATGGGCCATTTCATGGGCCGTAACCCCTACTAAGCTTCCAAATGAACGCTCCCCTGTTATTAAGGTACTCATGGCATATTCCATTCCGCCATCCCCACCTTGGATTACAGAGTACTGATCGTAGGGATATTCACCTATATTTTTGCTTAAAAACTCCATGGCCTCAGCGGTCTTAGGCTGCAGTTTTTTCCAATTCTCAATAATTTTCGGGTTGTTCTTGTAAAGAAAATGAAGAACAGGGCCATCTTTTACCCGTAAGGTGTCATGAAGGTAATTGGGATCTGCCGCCCACATAAAATCGTGCACCATGGGTGCTTTAAAATGCCAGGTCAAGGTCTTTCCTTTCTGTTTTTTTACCTTGGTTCCAGGAGCTTCATACCCATGTCCAATTTCCTGTGGGTTCTGTAGGTATCCCGTTCCTCCAACTACATACTTTTTGTCAAGTGTCAAAGTAACATCAAAATCGCCCCAAACCCCATGGAATTCCCTGGCGATATAAGGATCGGCATGCCACCCTTCAAAATCATATTCTGCCAATTTAGGGTACCATTGGCTCATGGACAGGGCAACCCCTTCGGCATTGTCTCTTCCTGATCGTCTGATTTGAACCGGCACCTGTCCGTTGAACTCCATTTCAAAAGTAGTCTTTGCACCAGGTTGAATTGGATTGGCCAATTCAACCACGAGAACTGTCCCTTCCTCAACAAAGGAGGTTGCCGCCCCGTCTTGCGATAGGGAAGTTACTTTTAGATATCCTATTTCGTCTGGAGTAAGGGAGGCTATCCTACTTTTTCCATCTACGAACATCCTACCATCTGGATCTTCAATATCTTGAAGCCTGACATCCATTTCACTGCCCGGTTGAAAGGCATTGAAAAAGAGGTGGTAATACACCCTGTCCAACACATCAGGGGAATTGTTGGTATACACCAATGTTTGGGTTCCTTTGTATTGGAAGTTTTCCACGTTCATATCCACCTTCATGGTGTAATCTACATGTTGCTGCCAATAGGTGGTATTGTTTTGCGCCCGCAAAGAGGTGGACATTGAAATTATGGCCATAAAAAGCCCTAATACTAAACCTTTATTATCCTTCATTTGTTATAATTTTATTTTTCCTTTTGATACTTGTTCGGCCAATATCAGGGCATTGTATGCATTGGCCATTTTTCCAGACTTGGAAATTTTGCTAAATGGTTTCGCTTTGGATGGATCGCCAGCCATTACTACGGAAGTGTTGGAAGAAACCCCCGATTGCATGATAATCTTTTTAACCTGAGTGGCGCTGAGGTCAGGGTATTGGGAACGGATAAGCGCCGCAATTCCTGCTACTGCAGGTGCCGCCATGGAGGTGCCACCCAAAAAATCGTACTCATTGTTTGGGACCGTAGAGTAAATGGCCGCTCCGGGAGCAAAAACATCCACATTGATAACCCCATAATTGGAAAATGAGGCAACCATTTCACCTCCATATTTACTGGTCAATGCACCAACGGTGATAACATTGTCAGCTATCTCCATTCCATTGTTGACCTGATCGTTGGGAAAATTTTGGTTTTTTGGATCATCCAAATTAAGTCCGTCGTTTCCTGCAGCATGTACAAAAAGCACATCCTTGGAAGCCGCATATTTTATGGCATCATATACCCATTCCGCATTGGGGGAAAAGGACTTCCCAAAACTGCCGTTAATAATTTTAGCGCCGTTATCTACTGCATAGCGTATCCCCAAGGCTATATCCTTGTCGTATTCATCTCCATTGGGAACTGCACGGATACTCATAATGGCTACATTGTTTGCTACGCCATTGGCCCCTTTATCATTGTTGCGTTCCGCTGCAATAATTCCAGCCACGTGGGTACCATGACTTTCGTCTTCTGCTCTATTTTTTGGATTGCCATTGCCGTAGGCAGTATCCATTAAATTATATGGTTCATCGCCAACCATGGTCCTACCATTAAAGTCCACGTTGAGGTTATAATTAAGGCTTTCGGAAAAGTGTTTTATCCCGCCTTCTAGCTCTTTCATCACTTCTGGGATACTTTCCCCATAGGTGAACATTTGGAGCAATATCCCTACATGTTGTTGCATGGCAGAATCATCTGTTTTAATGGCAGATAAATCTGCTTTTGTATATTTCTCTATGCCTAATTCTGCTTTAACCGCCACATCGGCATTTTTTACCGCTTGCAATATCTGTTCGTACTGTTGTTTGCTTTGTATGGCCTCTGCATAGGCATTGTCCAATTTTGCCTTTGCCTTTACCTGTAAGGCGGGATCTCCAATTTTTTTAGCAACTATCCGGGTGTGTTCCAATTGTTCGTTATAGGATTCCCCTAAAAAGTTGTAGCCATGGATATCGTCTATGTATCCATTAGAATCATCATCTATTCCATTCCCTGCAATTTCGTCCATATTGGACCAAACAACGGCTTTCAGATCTTCATGGTCTAGGTCTATTCCAGAGTCCAAGACCGCTACGATCACCTTATTCCCTTTTTTAGAACCAATTATTTCATTGTATGCCCTATCCACGCTCATCCCCGGAATGGTGTCGAGCAATAGGTCTGTATGCCCCCAATTCTTCTTTTGTATTTCTGAAAGTTCAGCAACCTTTAGGGGAACGGCATCGATGTTTTCAATTGGTGTGGAAATTAATCCGGTGGTACTGCCACAACCGATCAAAAAAATTGAGGCAAAACATAGCCCCAAAAAAGATTTAGAAAATGTGATTGTCATATATTATAATGATTTGTTTAGGTTAGTTAAAAATCGCATCAAAGGAATGGATGTCTTTTAAGCGCACCCCTTTTTCCGTATGTTGAAGAGTACATATTTCATGGTGCGCATCGTGTTCCAAAAATATATGAAAGTCATTATTGGCGGCATTGTCCAAGAAAAGGGCTTTTTCACCCATGGTCAATAATGGTCTGGTATCATAACCCATGACATAGGGCAAAGGAATATGTCCTGCGGTAGCAAGCAGATCGGCGGCAAAGACCAACGTTTTTCCTTTGTACTTTATATGTGGTATCATTTGTTTGTCCGTATGCCCATCAACAAATAGGATGCCAAAGCCAAGCTCAGATTCATCCATAAATGGTGTCCCGCTCCGTTCGATGAATTTGAGTTGTCCACTTTCTTGCATAGGCATCAGATTTTCCTTTAGAAAGGAAGCCTTCTCCCTAGGGTTTGGCTTGGTGGCCCATTTCCAATGGTCTTCGTTGGTCCAGAAAGAAGCATTTTTAAAAGCGGGCTCATAGCCCGTTCTGTCCTTGTTCCATTGAACACTTCCCCCACAATGATCGAAGTGCAGGTGGGTCATGAACACATCTGTGATGTCATCCCTATGAAAGCCTAATTTTTTAAGGGAGCTGTCCAAAGAATGCTCTCCCCATTGGTAATAATAACGAAAGAATTTATCGGATTGTTTGTTTCCCATTCCCGTATCAATAAGGATCAAACGGTTCCCATCTTCAATTAAAAGGCACCTTGCGGCAATATCGATCATATTATTGGAATCTGCCGGATTGGTTCTGTTCCAGATCGATTTTGGTACGACCCCGAACATGGCCCCTCCGTCCAATTTAAAATTCCCAGCTTCAATAGGATATAATTTCATAGGTTGAAAAACAATTGATGCAAATTAAGCAAAGCAAATAGGATTATATTCATAAAGCGGAGTTTATTAGTGGTTTTTTAACATTTTTCAACTAATTTTCCATTAGATAATCAAACCTAAAACCCCCTAGTAAAAATGGGGTTTTTATATAGGGAAGGAAAGATATTTAGGTCTCCGCGGCCATAAAATAAGAGGTTGTGACCCAGAACAAAATATTTAAAGGCCATTTGATTTAATTGACATAAGATGGATGAAATAGCAGAGCAGGTAATGCATCATTTTAAATTGCCATTGGAAAAACCTGTGCTCATTTTTTCATTGATACTATTTGTCATATTGATGGTTCCCATTCTAATGAACAAATTAAGGGTCCCAGGGATTATAGGGTTGATCATTTCTGGGGCCATCATTGGTCCCAATGGGTTTAATTTATTGGAGAAAAGTCTTTTCGTGGATCTGTTTTCCACCATTGGGCTTCTTTATATCATGTTCATTGCAGGATTGGATCTGGACCTTAATGATTTTAAGACCAATAGGAACAAAAGTATCTGGTTTGGACTTTTCACCTTCAGCATCCCATTGGGGATTGGTTTTCCCGTGTGTTATTATTTTTTGGGATATGGTTTTAACGCCAGTCTGTTGACCGCTAGCATGTTTGCGACCCACACCTTGGTGACCTACCCTATTGTAAGCAAGCTTGGAATCACTAAAAATCAGGAGGTCGCCATTACTGTTGGGGGAACCATTTTAACGGACACTGCCGTGCTTATTATATTAGCGGTTTTGGTAGGGTCACATGAAGGGAATTTAACCTATGTTTTTTGGCTTAAACTTCTCATTTCCCTTTCCCTTTTTATGGGGATCATGTTTGGGGTGGTTCCTCGGGTGTCCAAATGGTTTTTTAAAAAATTGGAAAGTGAAAAACACTCCCATTATATTTTTGTTCTGGCCATTGTCTTTTTTGCCGCTTTCTTGGCAGAATTGGCCGGGGTAGAACCTATTATAGGGGCTTTTGTAGCCGGACTGGCACTCAACAGGCTTATCCCTCACTCTTCTGTTCTTATGAATCGCATAGAATTTATTGGAAACGCACTTTTTATTCCTTTTTTCTTGATCAGCGTTGGGATGTTGGTAGATTTCAGGGTTATCTTAAGCGGCCCCACGGCTTTGATCGTATCGGCCACATTAACGGTGGTGGCCATTTTTGGCAAATGGCTAGCGGCCTTTTTTACACAATTGATATTTAAGTACTCCAAATTACAAAGGAGACTCATTTTTGGCCTGAGCAGTTCCCATGCAGCGGCAACCTTGGCGGTTATATTGGTGGGGTATAAGGCTAAAATTTTGGATGAAAACATATTGAACGGAACGGTGATCTTAATATTGGCAACCTGTATTGTCGCTTCATTTGTTACGGAACGAGCTGCGAAAAGTTTAGTGGTTGCCATGGAAAACGATACGTATTCCCAGACAAAGAATCAGGTAATCAATGAGCATATCCTAT
>JBLGAT010000067.1:0-15180 GCA_047612485.1 Psychroserpens sp. | reverse complement strand
CAAGTTCCTATAATTATCATCTTTGGTCCCATTTTCTACACCTATCGTAAGGTTATAGGTGATAGGGCCATCTATGATATTATCATCCACAGGATTTAACTTAACGGTCTGCTTTTTATCCCAATTTGATCTTTTAAAAGTCAATGAATTTTTGGACAGCGCCCCTTCTGTCTCATCTCCTGAAACAAGAAACAACTTTACGTCATCTGAGGGACGAGAATTAAGCACTACCGTAAATTCAACGGAAGACCCGCCTTCTATTGTAGTTAGAGACGTTGGTGTAATGGTTATACCTGATTGCCCATAACCATTGGATAAGAATAAAAACAGGGCACAGAAAAACAACACCCTTGCTATAAATTTACCTACAAAAGGATAAAAATCAAGGGGAAACACGTAATTTGTCTTCATTTAATGCACTACTAATGATTAAAACAATTTACTCAAAAAAAGTCAAAAAAAATGGATTAAGTTACCCTTGTACATAAAAGAAATAGTTCAATCGATTATATGGTCATATATATATTAAGACAGTTCCGCAGACTTGGTCTCAGCCTCTGAATGGATCTTTTTTACCAATCCTTGCAACACTTTTCCTGGACCTACCTCTGTAAACAAGGTAGCCCCATCTTTCACCATATGCTGCACACTTTGGGTCCATTTTACGGGAGCCGTTAACTGGGAGATCAGGTTCTTTTTAATTTCATCGGAATTGTTGACCGCTGTGGTAGGCACATTCTGATAAATCGGACATGTAGGCGTACTAAATTTAGTGTTTTCAATGGCCGTTGCCAATTCTTCCCTCGCAGGCTCCATCAATGGGGAATGGAAAGCGCCACCCACAGGTAATACCAAAGCCCTGCGGGCCCCAGCTTGTTTCAGTTTTTCACAGGCTTCATTTATGGCCTCTACCTCTCCGGAAATTACCAATTGTCCCGGACAGTTATAATTGGCAGGAACCACTACGCCTTCTATTTCCGAGCAGATCTTCTCTACAACGGCATCGTCCAATCCTAAAACTGCGGCCATGGTACTTGGTTTCACTTCACAGGCCTTTTGCATGGCCAAAGCGCGTTGAGATACCAATCTTAAACCGTCTTCGAAGGTCAAAACGCCATTGGCTACCAAAGCAGAAAATTCTCCCAAAGAATGCCCTGCCACCATATCCGGTTTGAAGCTATCCCCCATCACCTTACTTAAAATCACAGAATGCAAAAATATGGCGGGCTGGGTCACTTTGGTCTCTTTTAAATCCTCTGGCGTTCCTTGGAACATGATATCCGTAATGGAAAACCCTAAAATAACATTGGCCTTTTCAAAGAGCTCTTGGGCCAGGGGATACTTTTCATAAAGATCTAACCCCATTCCTACAAATTGTGCTCCCTGACCTGGAAATATATATGCGTTCATTTTGTCCAAAGTTTAAGTTGAAACAAAAATAAGATTATTTGGATAAATGGGAAGTATTTGCGCCAAGCTTATAGCTATCAAATATAAGTTTTGGATATAATGACGTCTAGACTGCGCTGGACATGACCACAAAAATGACTAATAAAATAGCTGAGAATATCAGGACAGCACTTGATAGGTTCTAAATATAAGACTAGATAATTCGTCCCAAACATCTCAACTGCGCTCTATGTGATATAAACAATAACCACCATGTGCAATCTCAACGTCTCCTCTGCGCTCGACATGAATTTTATTGATAATACCAAAAGAGTCTGTGAATTGAAATAGGATGATTTGCTATTCTTCCTTGAACCAACCTGAGTATTTTACATAGGCATTGGCAATCCTATCAATCTCGCCAGAGCTCAGTTCCGGACTGATGTCCTTGATTTTTTTGGCCGGCATTCCGGCAAAAACAGTCCCTGCCGGAACATGTGTCCCTTTGGTAAGGACTGCTCCGGCAGCAATGATACTGTTACTTTCTACCACACAATCATCCATTATAATACTCCCCATACCAATGAGCACATTATCATGGATGGTGCAACCGTGGACCAAAGCGTTGTGTCCTATGGAGACATTGTTCCCTATGGTTGTTGCAGCCTTTAAATAGGTACAGTGAATAACGGCCCCATCCTGGACATTTACCTTGTTCCCCATTTTTATAAAGTTGACATCCCCCCTTAAAACGGCATTGAACCATATACTGCACTGGCTGCCCATGGTGACATCTCCGACTATTACCGCATTATCGGCGATGTAACAATCTTCCCCTATTATTGGTGTTTTTCCTCTTATGGTTTTTATGATCATGATCTATATGTTTGTGTTCTAATTACGTTTAAATCTTTATTCAAAATAGGCTAAAAGCTGCCTTTTTCTTGAGGCCGAAACCAACAATTCCTTCCCATTGGATATTACCACACTCCCCCCTTTGCCTTTTTTATATTTGACCACATAATTCACATTGACAAGGAAGGATTTATGAATGCGTGCAAAGGCAAATTCCGAAAGGGCTTCTTCAAAATATTTCAAGGTCTTACTGACCACCAACTTCTTATTTTCCAGATAAATTTCTGTGTAATTGTCATCGGCCTTGCAATACAAAATATCGGCCACATTGAGTACCTGAAACCCGTCTTGTTGGGGAAGGGTGATTTTTCCATTCACCCTATTTAACACAGGGGTCAGAATTTTATCTTCCAAAGCATTTTCACGTTCTTTTACTTCAGTCACATAGGCTACGGATTTTACCAACTCGTCAATATCAATGGGCTTCATTAAATAATAGGCCGCATGATGGTTTAAGGCATCCATGGCATACTGGTTATACGCTGTCACAAAAATAGTCTCAAAAGTCCGATCTGGCAATTGATCCAATAAATCGAAGGCATTTCCGTAAGGCATTTCTACGTCCAAGAATACAATATCGGGATTGTTTTTTTCCAGCAAGACCAATCCGTCCTTAATGGTCGCGGCTTCCCCCAATATGCCTACATTTTTACAGTATTTGGCTAGATAATTTCTAAGAATTTCTCGGCTATTGGCTTCATCCTCTATGATCACTGCGGTTAGTTCCATTATTCTCTTTTTAATGTCAGTTCTACCTTTGTACCGGCCCCATCCGCATATAGATCGGATATGGACACGGTTATCCTATCCTTGTACATATCGTTCAAAATGGCGATCCGCTTTTTAATGTTTCCCATTCCTTTGGATTGCTGTTTCTTTTGATTGGGAGTTTTCAACTCCCCTGATTTTTTACGGCCAATCCCATCATCGGAAATAGTGATCAAAAGCTCATTTTCCGCCTTTTGGAATAATTCAATTTTTAAAAAACCCTTTTCCTCTTTATAACGAAGACCATGCCAAATGGCATTTTCTATATACGGCTGGAGCAACATGGGGGGTATACTAAATTTATCGACCTCTATTTTCCCGTCAACAAGAAGCTGGTAGTCAAATTTATCGGGAAACCGACTGTGCTCTAATTTTACATAGAGCTCCAATAAGTCCAGTTCTTTGGACAAGGGAATAAAATCTTCTTCTGAATTTTCCAGAACTGATCTCATCAACATTGAAAAATCACTTAAAAATCTATTTGCACTGCGCTCATCACTCTTGGCGATATAATTATTAACAGAATTGAGGGCATTAAAAATGAAATGGGGGTTCATTTGGGAACGAAGCGACTTTAGGGCCAATAAATTATTGGCCAATTTTTGTTGCTTATTGCTCCTGTAAAAGAAAAACACCCCCAATCCCATCAATAACAATCCAAAGCCCAAGGAATAAATGATCCATATCTGCCGTTTATTGTTTTCTGTGATCAACTCCTGTTCTGTAAGTGCAAGATCGTATTTACTCTGAGACAGCTCCCGCTCCTGCTCCAATCCTGATATTCTACTTTGCTTGGCTGCTATTTCCCGATTAAAACGCGCGGCCCTTGAGATTTCCTGTTCCTTTCGCACATAGAGGGTATCTACCACGGAAACATATTGTTGGTAGGTTTCCAAAGCTTTTGAATACTCCCCTTTATTTTTATACACCTCGGATAATTTCCGTGTAGCATCCTTCTGAACCACCAAATCATCATCCGCATCGGCCTCTTTTATACTTTGTTCTAAATAGGGTATTGCCTCATTCAATCTCTCTTGGGCTATATAGGCATTGGCTATTTTATAATTGATGCGTTGGGTTGTAATGGTATCCGCAGTTGTAGTTGACGTATTTTTGGCGGCCCTAGACTTGGGCATCTTTTTCAATTCATCCAGGCTTTTCTTCCTCAATTCGATTTCCGCCGAATATTGACTTTTTTGATTATAAAAATCGGCCACTTTCTCCTTTTCCTGTATAGCACGTTGAGGAGCCTGTTTACTGGCCAATTTCAAGGAGTTATCATAAAACTCGGCAGCCTGCTCCATTTTATTATCTTGGGCGTAGACATTGGCCATCTTTGAATTAAGATCGGTCATCTTTGGCGTAATTAAATGCTGCTTGGCCAACCCAAGGCCCAAACTATAGCTGGCCAAGGCCTCCTTGTTTTTCCCTAGACCCATTTGTGCATCACCAAGGCCCTCAAAGATTTCCACCTTTTGGAATGGAACTGTATTTTTCTCCTCTATTAAGGAGGTGAAAATAGCTTCAGCCTGTTTATATTCCCTATTCATGAGATATGCCTTTCCCAATAAGATTTCGGTTTTAACGGATCCTTTGTTCCGTAGCGCATCCAAATAATTGGCAATCGCCAGATCATATTGCTTATGATAATGGTATATTTCTCCTAGCGTTCTTAACGATTCCGCCATTTGCTCCCTATCTCCCCTATTCCCCAACTGAAGAATGGATTTTGTAATAAAATCCAAACTCTTTTCTATGTCAGATTTTTTATACCGGAGTGCAGAATCCAATAACATTTGATGGGTGCTTTTTGATCTTGAAGCATCCCTTTTCCCGAGATCCACATTTTTATTCCCTTCATACCCTTCCACCAATACCTTTACATCCTCTTGATTTTTAACCGTGTAATAAACGGTCTGAAAATCCGGACCCTCTATTTGCAAGCGATCGCCGACCGACACTTTGATTCTAAATTCCCCAAGACCATTGGTAGTGGTGTAGCTCCCCCTTTGATTGGATACGCTCACCCCGCTAATAGGAGTTTTATTTTCCTTGCCCACCACTGACCCTTTTAATTCAAAGGTATTTTCCTTTAGCGTTACCTGGGATGTGGCCATGGTAAAGCTGAAAAGAATGAGTACTATAAGATATGTTGTTCTGGGCATGAGGATTATTGAATGTGTTAAACTTAACTGATTTAAATGATATTAAAAAATATAGGAATTTCGATTTGGAAGAAGTTCAATCCAAATTTTTCCACCTCACACAACCAAACGTCATGTTCCCTAATTGCAATAGCAGATTGACTCATTCCCTGTTTTATTTAAAATAAGATGGATTTAATTTTAAGGGTAATTCTTTATTAACTAAAACCAGGAAGTATGAAAAATTTATTACAAATATTAGGTATAGGCATCCTTGCTTTAAGCGTGGGGGCCGTGTTTGGAGCTACCATTGAAGGAAACAATAACGATGATCCCCATTTTCTCGATGCATCGCTAAGGCAACTAGAACATAAATCCAAACCTACTGTAAAGATTGCCCTATTATTGGATACCAGCAACAGCATGGATGGTCTCATCAATCAGGCAAAAGCACAACTGTGGGATGTGGTAAACAAATTTGGGTATGTTAAATGCGGTAATGATACCAGGCCACAATTACAAATAGCCATATATGAGTATGGAAATGACAATCTATCTTCCTACGAGGGCTACATAAGACAGGTGATTGGTTTTAGCAGTGATCTGGATGAAATTTCAGAAAAACTCTTCTCCCTGACAACCAATGGCGGAGAGGAGTACTGTGGTCAGGTCATACAGACTTCCTTGAACCAATTGGAATGGGGAAAAAATGAGGACGACCTAAAACTGATATTCATCGCAGGGAACGAACCCTTTTCTCAAGGCCGTTTAAATTATTGGGACGCCGCTACCAATGCCAAAGAAAAGGATATTGTTGTCAATACCATTTTCTGTGGAAATTATGAGCAGGGAATCTCAACCAAATGGAAGCATGGTGCCCTATTAACGGGGGGGGAATATATGGCCATAGACCATAATAGAAAAGTAGTGCACATAGTCACCCCTTACGATGATGTTATCATACAATTGAATGCCCGACTCAATAAGACCTATATCTCCTATGGCGCTAAGGGTGCGGCAAAAATGGCCTTGCAAAGTAGACAAGACCAAAATGCGGAAGCCTTGGAAGAGGTGGTTATGGTAAAAAGAGCGGTCAGTAAGAGCTCCAGATTGTACAATAATTCCGAATGGGATTTGGTTGATGCTTCCAAAAGTGACGACTTTGATGTTTCCAAGGTCCAAAAGGAACAGTTGCCACAAGAATTAAAAAACAAATCCGATAAAGAGATCACCCATTTCATTGATTCTAAAAAAAAAGAACGAGGAAAAATCCAAAAAGAGATACAGGAACTCAATATGAAGAGAGAAGCCTATTTGGCCAAAAACCAAAAGGGCACTTCAGAAGGCGAATTGGAAAATGCACTTTTAACCGCGATCCGAAAACAAGCCTTGAAGAAAAATTATACTTGGGAATAAGAGAGGATGCAAGCTTATTGTAAATATGCAGTAAGCTTGTTTTTTTAATTGACAGCAGGACATTTACAGTCGTACCGTTTTTCTGTCTGGCCAAAGTCGTACCCTAAGGTGATCTGGTGGAAACCACCGTTGTCGAACCTAATATCCCCCATTTGGTAGGAATAGTTATAGGATACCAAAAACTGGCCTATGTTGGCGCCAACTATTGGGGTTACCAACTGCAAGCGTTGCTCTCCAAAGCTGCCATTGGTCTGAAATTGTGCCCCATCAAAACTTCTTCGGTAAGAAAGTCCGCCCCAAATGGTGCCAAAAGGAACGCTCTTGTATACCTTGGCGTTGATGTCAACAGTTTTTTCTTTCGTAAAATCGGTCATTTGGAACAAAATGGATGGCTCCAATTGTATTTCCCTCTTTCCAAAAACATACCCTACGGAAAACAAATACCTCCTGAGATTATCAAACTCGTTTGCAGTATACAGGTCTCGACCACTGCCCAGAGCATTCAATACTGCCGTATGGGCGTAGAATTCCAAAAAGTTATAGGACATTCCAAAATCGACATTAAAATAGGCTGCGGTATTTTTAACACCTGTAATCACAGGGTCTGGAATAATGGACCTGAATTCGGACTCATCCAAACTACTTAGGATTACACCTACACTTGCCCCAAATGATAATTGGTTCAAAAAACGTTCATCCCCCCCTAATTTCAAGTGATGGGCATAGGTCCCCTTAAAACCTGTTTGTGAATGATATCCATTGGAATCATTAAAAAGAATTCCTCCCAGACCACTGTTCTCTCCAACCCTAAAATTGGCATTGAAGGTTTGCAGGCTCGGGGCTTCTTCTACATTGAACCACTGTTTTCTTGCCGTTAGCCTTATTTTACCCCCATCACTAATACCGGCCATTGATGGGTAGACCAAATAATAATTGTCTGCTAGGTAGTCAAAGTAAACCGGAATACCTTCCTGTGCCATGGCTGGGGCACTAAGTGCAAATGAAGCCATTAAAGCGAAAAGAAGTCGTTTCATTTAAAATATGGGGTAAAAGTTCTTAAACCGTTCAAATATAAAATATAACGGTTCAAATACTACATTAGTATAAAGTGGGTTAAATAGGATTTCCTTCGTACTTTTGCACAAAATAGTTATGTCATGAAAGATTTTACAATTACCATATACGAAACCACCAATCCCAACATACTAAAATTTGAGACTAATCATTTCATTACCAAAAACAACAATTACGAATTCAAGGATATCGATCAGGCCAAAAACTCCCCTTTGGCACAGCAACTTTTCTATCTTCCGTTTGTGAAAACTGTTTATATTTCTGGCAATTTTATTGCTTTGGAACGCTATGATATTGTGCAGTGGTCCGATGTCAGGGATGATGTGGCACAGCAAATTGTGGAGTATTTGAACAGTGGTGCACCCATTGTCCATGAAGAACTGGACGAAAAGAAAGTGCCTGCAACGGTATACGCGGAAAACACTCCAAACCCGGCAGCAATGCGCTTTGTAGCCAATAAATTGTTGGTGCCCACGGCTTTTGAGTTTAAGAACATTGACGAAGCCAAAGATTCTGCATTGGCCACAGAATTATTTAAATTTCCTTTTGTCAAAGAAGTTTTCTTTGATGAGAACTACGTTTCCGTCACCAAATATGAAGTTGCCGATTGGAATGATATTACCTTCGAAATAAGGGAATACATCCGAAATTTCATTGCCGATGGCAAAGAAGTGGTCTCTGCCGATAGTGTTGCCAAACAAAAGGCTGAAGCACCTTCTAGTCAAGTCCATAATGATAATTTGGACGATACTTCAAAAAAAATAATTGATATTTTAGAAGAATACGTGAAACCTGCCGTAGCCAGTGATGGTGGCAATATCCTTTTCAAATCTTATGATGAGGAAACCAAGACAGTAAATGTTGTGCTTCAGGGAGCCTGCAGCGGCTGTCCTTCTTCGACTTTCACGTTAAAAAATGGCATAGAGAATATGTTGAAGGAAATGATGGGTGATCAAATCAATGAGGTAGTTGCCCTGAACGGGTAATATAAGTACGGAGCATTAGGTAGTAGACATTATTTATTTCTACCTAATGGGTATTTATAACATCTACATTATTCTAAAAGCGCCTTTTTAAGGTGCTTTTTTATTTTCATTAGACCCCGCTTTTGTACCTTCATATAATCATAGAAGTCAAGTCCCCTTTATACCAAATACATTTAACATGACCCATAAACATACCAATAGCCTTATTCAAGAGAGTAGCCCTTACCTTTTACAGCATGCCCATAATCCTGTACACTGGAATGCGTGGAGCCCAGAACTTATGGCGCGTGCAAAACAGGAAAACAAATTGGTGCTGGTGAGCATTGGTTATGCAGCATGCCATTGGTGCCATGTTATGGAACATGAATGTTTTGAGGATGAGGCAGTGGCCGATGTAATGAATGAACATTTTATCTGTATTAAAATAGATAGGGAAGAGCGTCCCGATATTGATCATATTTATATGGATGCCCTGCAAATGATGACCGGTAGTGGCGGCTGGCCTTTAAATGTAGTCACACTGCCCGATGGAAAGCCCTTTTGGGGGGCCACCTATGTAAAAAAACAAGATTGGATGACTGTGCTGCAACAACTTTCGGACTTGTACAAAAAAGAGCCCAAGAAGGTCATTGAATATGCGGAGAATTTGGCAGAAGGAATCCGGAGCATCAATTTGGTCGAAAAGAAAGAAGGGGCCCCCATATTTTCGATGGAACAAATGGATGAGGCCATTGTGCAATGGTCTTCTTATTTCGATACTTTCCTAGGTGGACACAAACGCGCTCCCAAATTTATGATGCCATGTAACCTAGATTTTCTATTGCACTACGGCACCGTAAAAAATGACCAAGCCATTAACGACTATGTGAATGTCACCTTGACCCGCATGGCCTATGGGGGAATTTTTGATCATATCGGCGGTGGATTTTCCAGATATGCGGTGGACACTAAATGGCATGTTCCCCATTTTGAAAAAATGCTCTACGACAACGGACAAATGATAAGTCTGTATGCAAAAGCATTTGCCACCACAAAAAATAGCCTCTACAAAAAGACGGTAGAAGAAACGATAGCCTTTGTGACCAAAGAGCTTATGGCGTCAAACCATGGGTTTTATTCTTCCTTGGACGCCGATAGCTTAAATTCTGAGGGTAAATTGGAGGAAGGAGCCTATTATGTATGGACGGTTAGTGAATTAGAGAAATTGTTAGGAGATTACTATACGATTTTTAAAGATTATTACAACATAAACGACTATGGGCATTGGGAGCATGGAAACTATGTCTTGATCATGGATGCCTCTGACACCGAAATTGCGACTAAACACGCCATGACCAATTTGGAATTGAGCGCTATCATAGACGAGTGTAAAAATATTTTAAAAACAGAAAGGGAGAAAAGGAACAGACCCAGATTGGATGACAAAATCTTGACCTCTTGGAACGGATTGATGCTAAAAGGATTGGTGGATGCCCATAGATATCTTCAAAACGATGCCTATTTGGATTTGGCCATCAAGAACGCCAATTTCATTTTGACCCATTTAACAACTAAAAACGGAGGATTGTTCCACAACCACAAAAATGGAACAAGTAATATAAACGGATTCTTGGAAGATTATGCCACGGTGATAGAGGCCCTTCATGCACTCTACGAGGTTACCTTTGATGAGAATTGGTTGTTAAAAGCAAAGGAGCTACTGGACTTTTGTATCAATAACTTTTATGATGAGGAAAGTGCCTTATTCTTTTTTACGTCGAAAAGTGATGACTTCATAATTCGAAGGACCATAGAGGTGTCCGATAATGTTATACCGGCATCCAATAGTATCATGGCGCATTGTTTGTATAAGTTTGGGAAACTCTACCCAAATGAAAGCTATAGTGATAAAGCCCAACAAATGATCCTGAACGTGCAGGAAAATTTTATCAAAAATGCCCAAGGATATGCCAATTGGTTACATTTGGTTCCTTACCACCAACTTGCCTTTTATGAAATCGCCATTGTTGGTGATGATGCCAAGGCCAAAGCAAAAAAATTGACCTGCCATTATTTACCCCAAACGGTCATTACAGGGAGTGATAAAAAATCTAGCACCCTCTCTTTGGTGCAAAATAGGTACATGGAAAACAGGACACCAATTTATATTTGTAAGGAAGGTAGTTGTAATTTACCCGTTGACACCAATAAGGAGGCAATGGATCAAATGGGCGTCCTAGTTGAGGATTAACACTTATTTATGTGGATAAACTTGAAAAGCGACTCTAATTTTCGTTTTTTTGTTTTAATTTTTACAAAAGTATATGATAGAGATAGACCAAGTCGAGAAATACGTAAGTGATATGGCCCATTGGGCATTGGATTCTTTACCAAGCATAATAGCAGCGATACTGATCCTATTCATAGGTTTATGGGTGGTTAAAATGATCAACAAACTGGTCCATAAATTCTTTGAAAAACAAGATTTTGATTTGGCCTTGGAATCCTTCCTACAAAGTTTTATTAGCCTTGCCCTAAAATTTCTATTATTTGTGCTTGTCATTACCCAATTGGGCGTAAAATCGTCCTCATTGGTAGCCATAGTGGGTGCTGCCGGACTTGCCGTTGGTTTGGCCCTACAAGGTTCTTTGGCAAATTTTGCTGGTGGGGTACTGATACTGATTTTTAAGCCTTTTAAAGTAGGAGATTGGATTTCTGCCCAAGGGGTTGATGGTACGGTTACGGATATTTCTATATTCAACACTAAACTGAGCACCTTTGGAAATCAGGTTGCCATTATTCCCAATGGGCAACTCTCCAATAACAACATCATCAATTATAATGCACAGGACACTAGGAGGGATAAGATCACCATCGGTATAGGATATGGATCTAACATTAAGCAAGCAAGAGATATATTATTGGAGATCTGCAAGGAAAATGAGGGAATTCTTAAAGATCCCGCACCGGTGGTCTATGTAGATGCCTTGGCAGACAGCTCCGTAAACCTATCTCTTCGTTTTTGGGCGAACAATCTAGATTTCTGGGATGTTCATTTTTACGTAATGGAAGAAACTAAATATAGATTTGATGCAGCAGGAATTGAAATACCTTTTCCACAAAGGGTTATTCACAAGGCCTAGGCTTTTTTCTTTTGCAAAATAAAATTCTTTAAATAATACGGTTCGAAGTAGGCGACATTTTCAAATTCGCTTGCTTCGAATTTTTTATGGGACATCTGTCCCATCTCCCTGGCCGATGGGACCACCTTTGTATCAAAGATAATATTTGGATGATTTAACACACCTTTGCACTTTTCAGCTCCACTGCCCATAATATGTACCGTATAGCTAGCTGTCTGGGCTTTAAAAGAATCCTCCGTAATAATTTCTGCTTCTGTTGACCTTATCTCCTTCCATTCCCTATCGTATATGGCAGAATAAACTTCCATTCTACGGGCATCGAGAACAGGAATGATAAGGTGATCTTGGGGCACCACAAGCTGGTGGGCCATACTCTCCAAGGTAGGAATAGAAATAAGTGGTATATCCAAAGCAAAACACAGCCCTTTCGCCGCCGAAACCCCAATACGAAGTCCCGTATAAGACCCTGGGCCCTTACTTACCGCAACGGCAGCAATATCCTGTAATGAAAAGGAAGCCTCTTTCAAGACTTCCATTATAAAATTATGCAACTGTTCCGCATGGGAATAATTGGCACTGTCGAATTCTTTGATGGAAATTACCTTCCCATCTTTTGCCAAACTTACCGAACAATTTGTTGTTGCGGTCTCTAAATTTAAAATCAAAGCCATAATGGCTACAAATATACTTTAGTTTACGGTTATAGGAATGCCAAAATAAAACTCTAACACCTTCAACCTGAAAATATAATCATACTTTGAGCGGATCACCTCGGCCTCGGCATTATCGACCCTGGATTGTGACTGGCTAAAATCGAAGGCGTTCATCAATCCTACTTCAAAACGTTCCCTGGTATACTCATAAGCTGTTCTTCTTGCTTCCAATGTTTTTTGAGTGGCCTCATAAGACTTATAAGAATTTTTGACATCTGCATACGCTTGGTTCACATTCGCCTCCAAAGCCAATTTGTCCTGCTCCAACTGAAGTCTGCTCCTGTCAACATTAATTTCTGCCCTTTTGATATTATTTTTTACACTGAAGCCATTAAAAATGGGAATTGTCAATTGGGCACCATAGGAAATACCATCGTTCATCCACAATTGATCACCAAAACTCGTGGTCATAAAAGTGTTGGTATTGGAATCGAAGGTAGGCTGATCCGAATATCTGGTATTGTAATTAAAAAAACCTCTTAGGGTAGGATAAAGCGCACCTTTGGATATATCCAAATCCTTCTCTGCCACATCCACATTGGATTCAGATAATTTTATGTCGTTCCTAAAAGTGAGTGCCTTATCAAAAATAGTTTTGGGCGAGTTGTCCAAGATGTTGGATGGGGGCACCATATATTCTTGATCTACAACATCAAAATTATCGTAATCCGTGATTTGTAACAATTGCGCCAGATTGATGCGAGAAATAAATATAAGGTTCTCTGCATTTACAATCAGCTGCTCCTGGGTGGCAGCTGTAGCTTCCACTTCCAATAAATCCCCTTTGGGAACAACCCCAGAATCTACCAATTCCATGGTTCGCTTCAAATCTTGTTTAGTAACCGCGAACTGGGCCTCAAAAACGATAAGGGATTCCTTGTTCAATAAAATTTGCAAATACGCATTGGCCACCGCCAAACCTATATCGTCCTTCAAATCTTCCAATCTATATTGGCTTGCAAGAGCCGCCAGTTTAGCGCGGTTCAACCTATGAAAGCTTCTAAGCCCATCATATAACACTACAGAAGATGACAATCCGCCAGAGGCTGTAAGTATGGTTGTGGTTACTGGCTGGTTATTGGTGGGATCAAATGATAATCCAGTGTTTCCTGAAACTGTAGAGGAACCGCTTAGGCTTGGAAGAAAACCTCCAATAGCATCCGATTTATCCAAATGAACAGCTTCTAAATCCAGTTCAAACTGCTCAATACTCAAATTATTCTCGTAGGCATATTCAACACACTCCTGCAAGGTCCATTTCTTCATTTGGGCCGATACCGATCCTATTGAAAAAAGAACCAAAACTATAATAAACTTAATTTTCATTGGTAACTGTTTTTGATGATTGAACTAGTTTAGTTATTATCTTCGTCTTCCTCAGTTCCCTTTTTTATAGGCTCTGTCTTGTTCCATATCTTAACTTTGTCGTCCTTGGTAAGTCCTTCCACTATTTCCACGTTCACCCCGTCGGAAATCCCAATTTTAACCTCTTTACGTTCAAATTTCTGATCTCCTATCGACACTTCCACATAAGGCTCATCTGTTGTTTTATCAAATTGCAACAAGGCCTCAGGGATTACCATAACATTGTCCTTTTTCTCCAATACCAAAGAAGCATTTGCACTGTAGCCTGCGCGAATTAAAAAATCATCTTCCACGGTAACATTCCCTTCTATCTTAAATTGGACCGCTCCCGATTCTTCCACTCCCTTTGGAGCAATGAATCTAAGTTTTGCGTCGAATTCCTTATCATTGATAGCGCCCAAACTAATCTTTAATGGCATTCCCAATTGCAACTTCCCAACTTCCCCTTCATCTACTTTTCCTTCAAAGATCATGATACTCAGATCCGCAATGGTAGCAATAGTGGTCCCATCGTTAAAATTGTTACTCTGTATTACCTGATCTCCTTCTTTTACAGGTATCTCCAAAATAGTCCCTGACACCAAGGCCCTAATATTGGTGTTGGCCGTTGCAGAGCCTCCAGCAGATCCTACGCGGATGATCTGGTAGTCTGATTGTGCATTCTGCAATTCCAATTTGGCTTGGTCGAAACTCAATTGTTGTGAATTGAAATCTTGACTGGAAACTACCCCTTTATCAAAGAGAACCTTATTTCTGTCATATTCAATTTTAGTATTGGCCAATGCTATTTCGGCATTTCTCACCCTTCCTTGCGCTTGGTTTAAAGATTGCTCATTGGGAACCACCTTAATTTTTGCGATCAGATCCCCTGCCTTTACTTTAGCACCTTCCTTTAGATATATCTTATCTATAATACCTGAAACCTGTGGTTTTATCTCTACCTCATCCTCTGGCACCACTTTCCCTGTGGCAACGGTTTTCTTTTCTATATTGGCCGTAAATGGATTTTTTGTTTCGTAGGTGATCGCTGATTTGCTGTTGGATTTTACGAAAAATGCTGCAGCCCATAATGCTCCCAACACTACGACTCCAATCAATACGTATTTTAAAATTTTGTTCATTTTGATCGTCTTTATTTAATGATATTGTTTAGTTTATTCTTCTCTTAATGCGTCAATAGGTTTTATGCTTACAGCACGTTGTGCTGGTATCAACCCGATCAGTGTACCAAGTATGACCATTATGGCCAAGGCGCCCAAAACGTAAGGGATGGGCACCGTTGGGTTGG
>JBLGAT010000066.1:0-15268 GCA_047612485.1 Psychroserpens sp. | reverse complement strand
TTGTGGTTTACGAAATGGAGGAGGAGATCAAGGTGAATTTAACCTGTAGAAAACAGAAAGTACAGATCTCTACGGAACTATTGCTGGAGCTGGAAGGAAAAGAAGTGCACTACAAGTTGAATTAATGCAATTTCGGTCATTATTCCATATAAACTTTACTTATATTACAATAGGTAAAACGAATATAACGTTAGTAAGGAAAACGTTGATTAATTGACTAAATTTGCATAATAATAAAATAAAACAAACATGGCATTAGAAATAACAGATGCTACTTTTGATGAGGTAGTTTTAAAAAGTGATAAACCTGTTGTTGTTGATTTTTGGGCAGCATGGTGCGGACCTTGTAGAATGGTAGGTCCAATTATTGATGAGGTTAGTACTGAATATGAAGGAAAGGCTGTAGTTGGTAAGGTAGATGTTGACGCCAATCAAGAATTTGCTGCAAAATATGGGGTGCGTAATATCCCAACAGTTTTAGTTTTCAAGAACGGTGAAATCGTTAACAGACAAGTAGGAGTTTCTCCTAAGACGGTATATACCGATGCTATTGATGCAGCATTATAGGTAACCCTTATAATAATAAAAAAGGCCTGACTTTTGTCAGGCCTTTTTTATTTAATACCTTTTCTTTTCAACTAAATTTTTTGGCCCAAAGGATGTTTGTTATCTTAGGGTATCCATAACGCTATGAATCTTCAATCCGAAATAAACAACGCTTCTTTGTTCCAGAACCTGGAACTATTGGCCAACCAGGTGGTGGAAGGCTTTATTAGTGGTATCCATAAAAGCCCCTTCCACGGCTTCTCTGCCGAGTTTGCAGAACACAAAATCTACAACAATGGGGAAGGTACAAAGCATATAGATTGGAAATTATTCGCCAAAACAGATAAGCTTTATACAAAACGATACGAAGAGGAGACCAATCTAAGGTGCCATATGATCTTGGACAACTCAGCTTCCATGTACTATCCGGATGTTGACCAATTGAGCGTTGACAATTTGAACAAGATCGGTTTTGGTGTCTTGGCCATTGCGGCCCTGATGAACATTCTTAAAAGACAAAGGGACGCGGTGGGCTTAAGTGTGTATTCGGACGCTTACCAGTACTATGCCCCTGAAAAAGGGAGTGAGCGACATCACCAGATGCTTTTGGCCAAACTAAATGAGATCAGTTTGGAGTCCAAACCAGCCAAGGGGACGGATACCTATACCTACCTGCACCAGATAGCCGAAAAAATTAAACGCAGGAGTCTTATATTTTTGTTTACCGATATGTTTCAGACTACAACGGATAACGATCAATTGTTCGATGCCCTACGGCATCTTAAATACAATAAGCACGAGGTTGTATTGTTCCATTTAATAGATAAGGACAAGGAATTCCATTTTAATTTTGAGAATACCCCCAAGCGATTCGTAGATGTGGAAACGGGGGAACATATAGATCTTTATGCAGAAGGTATCAAAGAATCGTACGAAAAAGAGGTGGGAGCCTATTTTGAAATGTTAAAGTTACGTTGTGCCCAATACAAAATTAAATATGTGGAGGTGGACATAAATGCTGATTTCTCGAGAGTTATGAATACCTATTTGGTAGAACGCCAAAAATTTCTTTAAAGATGGGTATTTTTTAGGCTAAATTATTTGTGCAATAAAATAAGCGGTGTATATTTGCACTCGCTAAACGCCACGGTTCGGTAGTTCAGTTGGTTAGAATACCTGCCTGTCACGCAGGGGGTCGCGGGTTCGAGTCCCGTCCGGACCGCTTAAAGCCTTCAACGCAAGTTGAAGGCTTTTTTCGTTCTTATATTTTTTTATTGTTGGTGGCGGGTTCCCCCGAATCTTCGGGGCCGTCTGGACCGCTTAAAGCCTTCAAGCCAAGTTGGGTTTTTTTTTGTTTTACAAGTATAATGAGACCGTTATCTAGATATAATTGGTTTATTATTAATTTACACCAATGTTAGAGCTATAAAATAGTGGAATAAAATTAAGCGACACCTTTCTAAGGGAGAATCAACCTAAAAAGTAATTTTTGCTACATTTACAGTAAGAACCCTAAATTCTCGAACAGGATGAAGAAGCAGGTTTTATCGATCGTCAATTCACTTGTTCATATCTACAAGAATATTCCAATGTTAGTTATTGTCCTCATCACAATCTTATTTGGAAGTTGTGATCAACAGGAAAATCAAAACTTGGAACAAGGACTGTTGACTGGAACAGTCTCTATAGGGCCTCTATGTCCAGTGGAAACTGATCCTCCTGATCCCAATTGCCAACCAACGGAAGAAACATATAATGCATGGCCAATTGTTGTTTGGACCCTGGATAAAAAATCTAAGCTTGGACAAATCAAGCCTAATTTGGATGGCGCCTACAGTATTGAACTTCCCATAGGGAGCTACCTTGTTGATCTTGAAAAACAACATCTTTTTGGAACGACATTACCTGTTGTAGTCAAAATTGGCGAAAATGAAACCAGCATATTAAATATTGATATAGATACGGGCATTAGATAATACAATGGTTTCCAGCTAAGTATTCATTTTCACACATTACAATCCCTCCTGTATTTCCCTAAATCCCGTCACTTCCATTAAAAGAAATATTAAATTTTATTGCGGCCTAATATTAATGAATAAGGTCAATTAAAGAAGGCATATTTTCCTACACATGTACTTTATCCTACATTTGTGAAAGTTGAACCGATATGTTTTGTAGGTGGAGCAAACCAACTTAATTTTAATGTATGGGGCAAATGATTGTACAGCTATTTTTTAGAACTTGGCTGTATTTTCCAATGCACGTGTATTTTATAACTGATTGTATTTTATAAAGAAGCAATGAAAAAAACAACGACCCTTTTGTGGATTGCCTTTGTGGTGGTCATTGCCGGCTTTGGGGTTGGAATATACCTTCAGGATTTAAAACACCAGGAAAGTACAGAGGCTGCCTGGAAGGCCAATCGGTTCAATATGGAACGATTCTATAAAATACGTCAGTTTACCGGCAAAATTAATGAGACCAATTGGCAGACTATGCAGGACAGTATTGGACGGCAATTGGACAGTTTTATGATCTTGAGGTTCAGAAAAGAGATGGATAGCCTGAATGCAAAAAGAGTGCTGGAGATAAATCAGAATAACTAATCCTCTTGGTCATTTTTCCTATATCCCAACCCCTTGTAAACAGAACTCAAATAATTTTACTCCTTCGGTCACCTGTAAATATCAATCATCCAATATCCTATGCTTTTCTATTAGGCCTCTTCCAAACTCCTAAAATTTTAAAAGGGGAACAGTCTGTTCTTTAAATAACCTAATAAGAGGTTGAAACAAACTCTAGATGTTCTTAAGCATCTATTCCATGCCATTGGACCAAAAACTCTATTTAGGGAAAACCTTCGGTCTACCTTCGTGGCATAACTAAAAACCCCCATTGGATGAAAATATTACTACTGGTAAAGAATATTTATTTAGACGGATTTAGAAATATTGGAAATTTAATCGTGAGAAACTATTTTAAAGGTTTCTCCATCTTTAGTTTTTGCATGTTCGCCGTAGTGATGTATGCCTTTGTTTTTAGGGTAGTCACTGGTTATGCGTTTGATTAAGAACAAAGGCGCATAATATTATTTGGAACTTCTTGATTTTCAATCAGCGTTTATTGGTTCAAGTATATTATATGGATTGGTCAATGCGAAGGAAATAACCTCTCTCAAAAACCAATAATATACGCTTGGACAACTTTTTTTCCTTGTTTTGCAACAAAAATAGTTGCTGACGCATGAAAGATTCTAGTTTTGTTTGGACACCAATTAAAGTCCAAACCCATGAAAATTAGAATTTTAATATACGTTTGTATGTTTTTTGCCATAGGATCTTACGCACAGGAAGGCTTGAAAGCGGGGATTCAAGGAGGTATGCCCTTTGACGACTTTAATGATGATGTCTCGCTTACCCTTGGACTGGATGTAGGGTATATGTGGGCGTTGGGAGAAGTGGTCGATGCTGGAATTGTTATCGGCTTTATAAATGGCTTTCCAGAAACTTTCCATTCGGATATAGTACGGGAAGATCTGCCACATGTGCAATTTGTGCCCCTTGCTGCTTCGGTAAGAATATGGGCAGGCAATTCCTTTTCCTTTGGTATCGATGGGGGACAAGCTCTTGGAATAAATAAAGGCAATGAAGGAGGTCACTACTATAGGCCCCAAATTGGCTATCTGGTCGATGCCAATGCAGAATTGAACCTTTCCTATACCGCCATAGAATTGGATGGTAAAACATGGACCACTTTAAACATAGGTTTGTTATATACATTTACTTTTTAACATTCAATATTTTTTCATTTCTTTATAAACGATGCTGATCAAATTTAGTTGAACCATCTCTTTGGTTATTCTTGATATGGTCCATAAGTTGGGTTTTAATATAGATGCAAATGCTTAATAATCAAATTTATAGCGCTGTTTTATAGTTAAATAGTGATGTTGAAACGGACCCAATAAATTAACATTTACGTAACATTTTAATATATACATTTACTCCATGAAAGGAGTGAAACATTTTGGCTTTTTAAGCCTTTTTCTTTTGATGCTTTTTTGGGGTATCGGGAATGCGGTCTACGCACTGCCCCAATCTTCTGTTCCCTTTAATTCGCATTCGAACAAGGAGATTAAGTTGAAAAAACTCTTTAATAAAGAAGGGCTCATTTTTAACTTTCAGCAACAAGAATTTGAAACAGTTCTACAGCTTTCGGTCCTTGATGAATTCAATACGGAGTTTTGGCAAGCTTCAAAAAGAAACGCTCCCATTATTGGGAATCTTAGCGGATTTGAACTTCAATACATAATTTATTCCAGTACCATAGAACCTGGGTTAGATGCTTTGACCCTTATATACCCTTTCCATACCTATATTTAAAATAGTTTGAAAAAATGAGTCTGATTTGGAGGAGCCGTGTTGTTCCCCTGAATTTATTTCGCACCCCTATTTGTCGTAAAACACGACGTTTTTAAGGTGCGCATTAAAAAAAACATCAAACATCTTATTTCAACGTTTAAATATTTAGTCATGGATTTAGAATTAGTAATTATATCATTAATACTCGTAGCAAGTGTTTTCGTGCCTTTTTTCATCATTGATCTCTCAGGTAAAAGTGGAGTCAAACAAATGAGAAAATTATTTAAGTTAGAACTGATAAGGAACAATATGAAATTGACCGAGCAAGAAAACTGGGGGAATACTTTTATAGGGATTGACAAAGAGCAGGAAAAAATGCTGTTCATTAAATTTTTGGAAGTAGGGCCCACTATCCATCTAATTGATTTAAGTAAAATGCAAGCCTGTGAAATTGATAGTAAAGTGGACACTTTTAAAACTAAATTCAAAAAGGAGACCATTCTGCAAAAACTAAATTTAAAAATAGCCTCAATGGATTCTAAAAATCCTGAAGCTATTCTTAATTTTTACGATGCAGATGGAATCTATGCCGAAGATTTTGAAATGGCCAGAGCTGAAAAATGGAAAACCATTGTTAAAGGGTTTATTAATACCATGTCCTCTGGGAATAGGGCAGCATAACTTAATTAACCATCTAAGATTATAAACCAATGAAAGTAAAATTAAAAAGCGGGATTTGTATTAGTAAACGCTCGTGTAGGTAATCATGGAAATTACTATCATAGTTTTCGTTCTTGGTTATCTGCTGATCGCCATGGAGCATGTAGTGAAACTCGATAAGGCGGCAACAGCTCTTTTTACAGGAGTATTTTTATGGGTGCTGTTGGTTTTTAACCAATCGGAGCTTAGTGAGACAATAGTTCAACTCAAAGAACACTTTGAGGAAATCTCTGAAATTCTTTTCTTCCTATTAGGGGCCATGACCATTGTAGAGCTTATAGACTCCCATGATGGTTTCAAGGTTATCCATAAGGTGATAAAGACAACTGATAAACGAGGGCTATTATGGATTTTGACTATTTTGACATTCTTCCTCTCCGCCGTATTGGATAACCTTACTACAACCATTGTCATGATTGCCCTGCTGAAAAAGTTCATGGACAACAAAAATGACCTGTGGTATTTTGCGGGGTTTATTGTGATTGCCGCAAATGCTGGAGGGGCATGGTCCCCAATTGGGGATGTTACCACCATTATGTTGTGGAACGGAGGTCAAGTATCCACCCACTCCATTATTACTGAGGTCTTTTGGCCCAGTGTGGCCTGCTTGGTGGCTCCCCTTGTTTTGGTGTCGTTTTTTCTTAAAGGAAAGGTGCAAAGTGTGGTTTTGGAACATAAACCAAGCCATGAACAGATCGGGGATGGCGAAAGTATGTTTGTACTTGTCTTAGGGGTGCTTTCTTTATTGTTTGTGCCTGTATTTAAAACAGTCACACACCTGCCACCGTTTATGGGCATGTTGTTCAGTTTGGCAATACTTTGGATAGCCACGGAGATCATACACCGTAAAAAACCGTTTGAAATTAAGCATCACTACTCTGTAGCCAATACCATTAGACGTATAGATACGCCAAGTATATTGTTTTTCATGGGTATTTTACTTGCTGTTGCAGCTATGCAAACCAATGGGGTGCTGGGTGCTGTAGGGAAATCTTTGGACAACTCCTTTGATAGTTACTATGTTACCAATATTCTGCTAGGCCTGTTGTCATCTGTAGTAGATAACGTGCCATTAGTGGCCGGTGCTATGGGGATGTATACAATGGAGCGTTTTCCTCAGGATCATGAATTTTGGAACTTTTTGGCCTACTGTGCCGGTACTGGTGGTAGTGCTTTGATTATTGGTTCTGCAGCTGGTGTTGCGGCTATGGGGATTTTGAAAATAGATTTTATATGGTACCTTAAACGCATTACATGGTTGGCCCTTCTAGGATATTTTGCCGGGATTGTGGTCTTTATTTTAATGAATTAATGAAAGCATCCGATCATAAAGTATCCCTAGCCTCATTATTAATGACGCTAGGGATAGTTTTTGGGGATATTGGAACCTCTCCCTTATACGTATTTACCGCAATAACACAAGGTAAGAATTTTGATGAATTATTGGTCTTAGGGAGTCTCTCCTGTGTCTTTTGGACCCTGATGCTCTTGGCAACGGTCAAATATATTTATTTGGCACTTAATGCCGATAACCATGGGGAAGGCGGAATTTTCGCCCTTTATGCCCTTTTGCGTAAGACAAAATCCAAATGGATCATTTATCCTGCCCTGATCGGTTGTGCCACCTTGATCAGCGATGGTTTTATAACACCAGCCATATCTATATCGTCGGCAGTAGAAGGTGTTTCAATACTCTATAGCGATATTCCTACCTTGCCCATTGTTTGTGTCATTATTACAGGGCTCTTCTTGATCCAGCAATTTGGAACCAAGAAAATTGGGGGGTTATTTGGTCCGGTGATGTTGGTGTGGTTTTTGACCTTGGGATTTTTAGGGGTAAGGCAATTGATGCATAATCCGGAAGTGCTCAAGGCGGTTAATCCAATGTATGCCTTAACCTTTTTGATCAATTACCCTGAGGCCCTTTGGATATTAGGTGCGGTCTTTTTATGTACCACTGGGGCTGAAGCCCTTTATTCGGATTTAGGGCATTGTGGAAAAAAGAATATTCGGTTGACTTGGATTTTCGTTCTGTCCATGTTGTTGTTGAATTATTTTGGTCAAGCGGCATATTGTCTTTCCCTGCCAAAAGGACAAGAATTGGAGTCGGTTTTTTACGCTACCGTTCCACAAGAATGGTTGCCTTATGTGATTGGGATTGCAACCGTGTCCACAATTGTGGCAAGTCAGGCATTGATTACAGGTATTTTTACGCTAGTGAATGAGGCCATTAAGCTAAAATTATGGACCAATTTAAAAGTAAAATATCCGTCAGACCATAAAGGGCAGATCTACATCCCTTTTATCAATTATTTTTTATTGGCCGGTTGTTTGTTGGTGGTAGTTATCTTTAAAAAATCATCTAATATGGAGTCGGCCTACGGGTTGGCTATAACAATAGACATGCTTATGACCAGTTTGTTATTAGGATATCTAATATTGATAAGGGCAAAAAAGGGCGAAATTATTATAACCCTCTTATTCTCCCTGTTCCTTCTAGTAGAAACCACATTTTTAATCTCTAACCTTAACAAGATAGTGCATGGTGGCTGGTTCACTTTATTGTTGGCTTTGTTCCTATTTACCTTATTACTATTTTACCGTTTTGCCAGACAGTTGAGAAGCAGGGTAGCGGAATACCAAAAACTGGAAGAGGTTAAACCTTTGTTTATTGATGTAATGCACAATGACAAATTGCCCTATGTAGCAACCAATCTTGTAATGCCAACGAGGTCCTCTCGGGTGAACTTTATAGACATGACCATTGTGCATTCCTTGTTCTACCTTCAACCCAAGCGAGCGGCGGTATATTGGTTTTTACATTTGGATATTACGGATGAACCTTATGGTATAGCGTATACGGTAACAACCATAATGCCAAAAAAATGTTTTTTTATAAAATTGAATATGGGTTTTAAAGAGCGACACTTGCTCGATCATAAAATGAAAAAGATCCACAGGGATTTGGTAACATCTGGCGAGGTATCCAATGAAAATATATTTTTCACGGATCCCAACTTGCAGGTGCCCCCTGATTTTAAATACATATTGATCAATTCAAGGGTAGCTTCAGACAATCGACTTACAGTATTGGAAGCTTTCAGTGTACGTGTTTATAGGTTTTTGAAATCTTTGGGCCTGACTGCCATTGAAGATTTTGGATTGGATGAAACCAATACCATTGAAGAAAAAATACCGATCAATGTGTCAAAAAGAGACAATTTGCACATCACAAGGATCGAATCTTAAATATAATATCGTAATACCTGGAATAAAAGGAGCAAAGCCTTCAATTAAAATTGAGGGCTTTGCTGTTAATTTCCGTTAGCACGGAGTTTTTTGGCGAGCATGCCCTTTATATAGTCCATATTGGCCAAAGCTTTTTTACAGAAATCAAATAAACTAAGGCTCCTTTCCAAATTTTGGGTTGGATAGGAAACTTTGTAATATTGGTTGTTGTTCAAGAAATCCGTCAGTGCCCTTAGGCCATGGATAAATGGCATAAAGATGGTGCCAAGGGGAAGCGATTTCAGTTCTTCCGTGGTTAGAAAAGTGGCCGTAGATCCTAGTCCGTCCAAAAAAGATTCAAAAAGTTGATGGTCGAAAGTGATTTTATGGTGTTCCTTTTCATCCTCTTTGGCCGTATTGGCAATGGTCCTTACCAGATCCCCAAAATCGTAATAAAAATAACCCTTCATTATGGTATCCAAGTCAATGAAACACAAGGCCTTATTGGTTTTTCTGGAGAAAAGGATATTGTTCAATTTGGTATCGTTATGGCAGATACGAATAGGAAGATCGAATTTTGAAAGTTCCGATAGTAGTGGGAGTATCTCCTCAACAAGGGAAATTGCCAAGGCCGCAGCATTCAGCGTTTTATGGCTTGCATTGTTCATGGCTTTTTGGAACTGTTCTTTCCGTAATTCCAAATCATGAAATTGAGGAATGGTATCCGTAAATTGATTTGACGGGGCATGCTGTAATAAAGAATGGAAATTACCCAAGATCCTGCCCGCTTCAAATGCTATTTCGGAATTTTTGGCAATATCAAAAGCTAGGCTGTTGGGAATATATTCCATGAGCCTCCAATAGTCTTGATTGTTTAAATCACAGTAGGACTTGCCAGTTTTTGTTGGGACAAGCTCCACCGATGTATAATCTTCATCGCTTAGATAGGTCAGGGCCTTTGTCATATTGCCCATTACCGCAGCTACATCGGTAAAAACCTTGCTGTTGATACGTTGAAGGATATACAACGGCTTCCCTTTTTCCAGGACCAAGTAGGTGTCATTGATATAACCTTGGTCTATTCTACTAAAAGTATACTGGCTTTTGTCCAAGGAGAAGAGTCCCAGCAGTGTTTCAAGATCTTCATTTGTATGAAAGGTTCCCATGCACATTAATTTATGTTGTCCCAAAGCGGAGTTGGGTATATTCCCATTTTGGACATATTGGCCAATTCCGTTACCGCCAATTTCCGGTCATTGGCATAGGTAACCCCAAACCACTTTCCACCAGATGCCAATACCGCAACGGTAATTTTTTTTTCTGCAATAAGGTGCTGAATGACGAAGGGAAGGTACACTTCACTGTTTTTCACCTTTTCTTCATCTTTTAGAAACTTAGAAAAGTAATCTTCGATCTCAGAAAATAGGGTGGGGTGGCAAACCCAAAAATTCATGCTCACCTTTTCTTCTCCACTAAATAGTTCCCCAGATTCCAAGTCCGTTATTTCTCCATTTTCGGATAGGACCTTTAGTTGCTCCTGTATATGCAACAGTTTGCCATTCGAAATGCTACAAACTCCCCTCGAAACAGATCCATTGGGGGAAAGGGTTTCTTTCAGCGTATAACCGACCATAGCGAAAGGGGAGGTGTTTATTGGATCTTTTATAAATAGTGCGGCATTGTGAAATGCTTTACTACCGTAATAATCATCGGCATTCAATACCACGAATGGGGAGGTAATATGGTGCCTGGCGGTCCAGACTGCATGGGCCGTGCCCCAGGGTTTGTTTCGTTCCACCACAATTTTTGTTCCTTGGGGAAGCTCATCCAGATCTTGGGAAAGGACATCCAATTTTATGTTTTTAGGTATGCGAACCGCTATATGTTTCTTAAGAAAATTGACATAGTCTCGCTGGGTAATGATGACAATATGGTTAAAACCTGCGGCAATAGCATCGAAAATGCTGAATTCCATCAGAAATTCTTCATTGGGACCCAAACCATCAAACTGTTTTAGTTTCCCATATCTGCTGCCTTTTCCGGCAGCCATTAATAACAGTGTCATCCTTTCTTGCATCAGGAGTAAAAATAAGATTTTTGGAAGGAACTCCATTTTTTAAATGAAGTGGCTTCAAATATTATATCAAAATGATTAATTTGAACCACCAATGACCAATTTAATTAACCAACCTATTTTAACTGATGACCACAAGAAGAAAGTTTATTAAGAAAACGAGTGTACTGGGAGCCGGATTTCTGATAACTCCAGCCATATCCTCTAATTTTTTAGGAAATTTTGAATCCCAGAAATTGAATGTTGGCCTAATAGGCGTGGGGGAGAGGGGAAATAACCATCTCAGCAACCTACTAATGCGCAAAGATGTGAATGTAACGGCCCTATGTGACATTGATGCCAACAGGTTGGAAGCCGCGAAGGACAAGATGGCCAAAGCAGGGAAGAAAGCTCCTAAGACGTTTGGAAACAACGATTATGATTACCGGAACCTATTGGAATTGAAAGAGGTAGATGCCGTTATTATAGCAACACCGTGGTTATGGCACACCAGAATGACAGTGGATGCCATGGAAGCCGGTAAATATGCAGGGGTTGAGGTCTCCGCCGCAAACACCCTAGAGGAATGTTGGGACTTGGTAAATGCCCATGAGCGTACGGGGACACATATGATGATTCTGGAGAATGTAAATTACAGAAGGGATGTATTGGCCATACTAAATATGGTCAGGCAAAATGTATTTGGGGAGCTGGTCCATTTCAGGTGTGGGTACCAACACGATTTAAGGGAGGTGAAATTTAATAATGGAAAGCAGCCATACGGAGGTGGAGTTGAGTTTGGTGAAAAAGGGTATTCCGAAGCCCGTTGGCGTACCGAGCATTCTGTAAAGCGGAATGCCGATGTGTATCCCACCCACGGGGTTGGGCCCATAGCGGTTATGGCCGATATCAATAGGGGCAATAGGTTTGTTTCCATGACTTCAAGCGCAAGTAAGGGCATTGGACTTCATAACCATATCGTAAAACAAGCAGGGGAAGATCATCCCAATGCCAAAATAAAGTTTAAACAGGGCGATGTAATTACCTCTACCATTGAGACGGCTATGGGGGAAACCATTATAGTGACCCATGATTGTAACCTGCCCAGGCCATACTCCTTAGGGTTTAGGGTACAAGGGGCAAACGGACTCTGGGAGGTTGATGGAAATAGAATGTATATCGAAGGAAAGTCGGACCCTCATAGATGGGATGAGGCCGATGATTGGCTCAAGAAATACGATCATCCCCTTTGGAAAAAATATGGGGAATATGCAGAAGGTTCCGGACATGGTGGAATGGATTTTTTTGTACTGAATTCTTTTGTTGAATCTGCTAAATTAAATGTTGCACCACCATTGGATGCTTATGATGCCGCTGCTTGGAGTGCCATAACCCCCTTATCAGAAGTATCTATTGAAAATAATGGGGAACCCCAGAATTTTCCAGATTTCACTAGAGGGTTATGGATCAAACGCCCGCCTTATGATTGGTTAAAGGACACTTATTAAGAGGAAGGAAAATATACCTATGCCTCAAACATGAGGGATATCATATTATTTTTTCCTTAGTGCTTTTACTTTTGGAACTTATAAAAGACACATATGTCAACATTGGTTCAGAAGTACAATATAGCAGGCCCCAGATATACCAGTTACCCCACGGTTCCCTATTGGAATTTGGAATCCTTTTCTGGAAAAGCATGGCAGCAAACCTTGATTCAAAGCTTTAAAGAAAGCAATACCTCCGAGGGTATAAGCCTATATATTCATCTGCCTTTTTGCGAACAGATGTGCACTTTTTGTGGATGTCATAAACGCATTACTACCCGTCATGATAAAGAAGTACCCTATATACAGGCGGTGCTTAAGGAATGGTGGCTGTACTGTAATTTGTTTTCTTCCAGACCTAAGGTCAAAGAATTGCATTTGGGAGGAGGAACCCCAACATTTTTTTCGTCCGAGAACCTCAGAATGTTGATAGAAGGAATTTTTAAGACAGCAGAAAAGGTCGAAGGTTTTGAGTTCAGTTTTGAAGGTCATCCCAACAACACGACAAAGGAGCATCTCGAGACTTTGTTTGATCTTGGTTTTAGAAGGGTAAGTTTTGGTGTTCAGGATTACAATGAAACGGTACAAAAGGCCATTAATAGGGTTCAGCCCTTTGAAAATGTGAAGAGGGTAACGGCATATGCCAGGGAAATTGGATACACCTCTGTAGGGCATGACATTATTTTCGGATTACCTTTTCAGACCTTGGAGGATGTGGAGCAGACCATTTTAAAGACCAAAGAACTGATGCCCGATCGTTTGGCATTTTATAGCTATGCACATGTTCCTTGGTTGAAAGGAAATGGACAACGCGGGTATAAAGATTCAGATTTGCCTTCAGCTGATGAAAAACGCGAACAATATGAAAAAGGGAAACTTATGCTATCTAAAGTAGGGTATAAAGAAATTGGAATGGACCATTTTGCGTTGCCGACCGATACTCTTTTTGAATCTATGAGATCTTCAAAATTACATCGAAACTTTATGGGTTATACGGCATCCAAGACCCAATTGATGGTTGGGTTGGGCGTTTCAAGTATCAGCGATAGTTGGTATGGCTTTGCTCAAAATGTGAAGGGTTTGGAGGAGTATTACCATCTCATAGACAACAATATCATTCCCGTTTATAGAGGTCATATTTTAACAGATGAAGATCAAACCATAAGACAACATATCCTAAATTTAATGTGCAGCTTCCAAACCTCTTGGTATGGTAAAGAGGAATATTTTCCAGAACTTTCTGACGTGTTGGAGCGGCTGGAAGAAATGGAATCGGACGGATTAGTGGAAATATCGAATAATGTTTTAAGCCTAACGGCAAAAGGTCGGCCTTTTGTTAGAAACGTATGTATGGCCTTTGATGTATTACTGCATAAGAAAGCTCCCGATACACGTTTGTTTTCAATGACCATTTAATTACAATTGTAAATCTGAAATTATGAAAAAGATTATAGTCCCAGTTGATTTTTCTGAACAATCGGAATATGCGCTAAAAGTTGCTGCATCCCTAGCAAAAAGGTATGGTTCTGAAATTTTTGCGGTTCATATGTTGGAACTGTCCACGGCAATTATTTCTACGTCGGAAGGATTGCAACAAGACCAGATGCTTTTTTTGATCAAACTCTCGGAAAAGAGATTCACCGAATTTTTGGACAAACCTTTCCTTCAGGATGTTAAAGTGACCCCTATAATTAAGCGATTTAAGGTGTTCAGTGAATTAAATGAGGTCGCTGAAAAGCATCAGGCAGATTTAGTGGTCATGGGTTCCCATGGCGCAGACGGATTAAAGGAAATATTTATTGGTTCCAATGCCGAAAAGGTGGTGAGAAACTCAGATGTGCCTGTTTTGGTCATTAAAGGTGAAATGGAGGACTTTAAAATTGATCATTTCGTTTTTGCATGCGATTTTAAAGAAGAAAATCTTCCCGCCTTACAAAAGGCGAGGGATTTTGCTGAAAAATTAGCTGCAGAACTTCATTTGGTATATATAAACACACCAGGGGACACTTTTTTAAGCACTCCCGATACGTACGCAAGAATAACTAAATTCTTAAACAAGGCAAGTTTGGGAAAAGAAGTGGAAATATATAACGATTACACCGTGGAAAAAGGAATATTGAACTACAGTAAAGATATCAACGCCGATATTCTTGGAATTCCTACCCATGGACGTAAAGGTCTTACCCATTTCTTTATGGGAAGCATTGGGGAGGATGTGGCCAACCATTCCAAAATTCCAGTAGTGACCTTTAAACTTTAAAAGCTGATAAAAAGTTCCAATTTGGAAGCATTTTTTTGGGATATCCATTCGGATTATAACCAACCGATCGCAAACCTTGTTGATGCCAATACCCGAGCCCAAACTTTGTTGATGCAAGAAATTGTATAATCTTTGGTTGATGGCCTAACAGATTCCATCTTAAAAGTCAACCATGCTATGATTTGGTCGATTTTTCATTCCTCATAGGTTTAAACTCATATAAATTACTGTGAAGCATTTTTGTATATAATTCTTCGTTCACCGAAACTTTTACATTTAAATGCGGAAATTGAAGCATGTATTTATTATCCTTTTTTCCTACAATGGATACTGGAGTCGATTTGTTTTTCATAACTATGACTTTATTTTAGGTTGTAAAAAATTAGAATCTTCAATAGTGCCAAAGTTCTGAAGTTTTTTAAATAACACTCCTGACATAGATCAGGGAAGGCCTAATTAATGATTAATCAAGACAATCAATGTTACTGGTGACCAATTCTATAACCGGCTCTGGAGAAATATAGGGTATGCCAAGTCCCAATCCGCGAAGAAT
>JBLGAT010000065.1:0-15462 GCA_047612485.1 Psychroserpens sp. | reverse complement strand
TTACTGATTTTCCGTCGATTGTAGTATTGAAATTTTCTTCCTTTAAACTGTCTGTAAACAACTCGGATTTTGTTTCTTGCCGAGGTCCTTCGACCCCAACGTTTTTTGATTTTTCTTTACAAGCCGTCAATAGGAGAATTCCTGACAAGGCCGATACCCAAAAGTGGTTTTTTTTGTTCATTCGGATTGTTTTTTTGCTTCGTTGTTCAGTTTTTTGATCAGATCCGTCTCGTCCTGTCGATAGGGCGTACCGTCTTTCCGAAACACCTCGTGAAACCATTCGATCGGTTCGCCGCCATCTTCTATTGGTGTATCCCAAGCGTATTTCGTGTTGGATTTTCCAGCGACCAAGCCCCAATTAATTGCCCCGATATTTTCTTTTTTAAGGAGGGGAAGAATATTTGAAAACCGACTGTTGTTGGTCCTTGCCATATATTCTGTACAGACCATAGGGCGGCCATGGGTCTTTAAAAGATTGATAACATGCTGATGCTTCTCCTCGTCGGCATAGTGGTGGTAGGTCAGAATATCAGAATTTTGGGCTTGAAAGGAGTTGAGTTCTTGAAAATCCCATCGCCAAAGTCCTACAGTCAAGGGTTGGCTAGGATTTACCTCTCGGCCCCATTGGAAAACCATTTTTAATAGTGGCATGGAAGTAGTCAATTTTCCTGTATTGCCCGGCTCATTGTATAAATCCCACATCAATATTCGTTTGTCTTTGGCAAAAGTATTTAGTATGTCCTTTACATAAACCTCTAAAGCAGGGAAACCGGCTTCGTCTTTATGTGCAGGATCACCTGGGTCTTGTACCCAACCTGAATTGTGGGTCCCAATTATTGGCTCAGGCTGTTTTCCGATTTTTGGTGTCTTGCCCCACACATCGTCAAAAAATACAAACATCGTTTTGATACCATGTTTATCGGCAATACCGAGATAAGTACCCATTCGTTTTTTGAATCCGTCTGGGTCGGCTTTATACGCCAAGCTATGTAGATAGACCCGCATGGTGTTAAATCCAATGCCCTCGGCATAGCCCAATTCTCTGTCGATCGTCTCGGGATCAAAGGTGTCCTCTTGCCACATTTCCAATTGGTTGATAGCGGTACTGGGATTAAAATTCGCACCTGTCATCCAGGCGTTTTGGGCGTACCATTCATGCGCCTTTTCCCTCGGCCATTTGTTTTTCTCCAGTAAATTTTCTTGGGCGTTTCCGATAAAAACAGCGAAAAGTATAACTACCGTAAGTATTGATTTTTTCATTTTTCTTCAATTTATAGTTAATTCATTAGTTTATTTTGTTAGAGGGTGGGGCCTTGGGTCTGTAGTTGGGCCGTATACCATTAATTTCCCATCGTCCAATATTTCCATTTCATCCATAAAAACCACACGATTTTCCCCAGTCTGTTTTGTGCGACCGTGATAAACTGCATACATTTTTTTTCCTCCTTCGAGAAAAAGCACCATGTTGTGGCCTGTGCCTGTTACATTGCCTCCCTTGTCCACGTTCTTCTGTAATACAGGGTTATTCTCAGCTTTGGAATATGGTCCCAAAGGATGTTCGGCCGTTGCATAGCCCACCGCATAATTGGGTCCTGCATAATGGTTCGCCGAATACATAATGTAGTATGTGCCGCTATGTTTAAAGGTATAGGAGCCTTCAGTCCATCTTCTATTGATTTCCTTAGATGTTACTGAACGGCTTTCCCATTCGGCATTTTTATCAGCTATTGTTTTTGGTGGTCTCAAAAGCAAAACAGGCTCCCCCATCACACTTTTAAAATCCGGTGCTAGTTCCACACCATATACCCAACTTTCTTCAATTTCATCATAAAGACCTTCCTTTTTAGCCCAATCGGCGATTTCACTTTTCACGGCATGCTTATAGCATGCTCGTGAGTAATACAAATAATACTTTCCGTCATCGTCCTTAAAAACATTTGCATCAATAATAGGGTAACCAGGATCAAAAAGTGGTTCGTTTTTTAAATCTTTAAAAGGACCTTTAGGACTATCTGAAACAGCCACTCCTATGCTAAAAGTTTCCAATTCGTTGGTGGGGTTGTCTTTTTTATCAGCACTATAGAACAAATAATATTTTCCATCAATTCTATATACTTCTGGTGCCCAAAAGCTTTTTAGGTTCCAAGAATTTTCGGTATTCCCAAAATATATCTGGCCTTCAAATTTCCAATTTACTAGATCGCTCGAGGAATAGGTGGCAAAGCCATCTTTTGCGCCACCGCCCGTGCCGTACATGTAGAAAGTGCCATCGCCATTATCCAAAATATACGGGTCACCGAATTCTACATTTAAGGGGTTTGAGTATTCAGCTATTTTTTCTTTGGAAGTGGGTTCAACCGTTCCCTTCTTTTCCGGTTTGCAGGAGAACGAAAAAACGAGAATAACAAATCCTAATATAATAGGGAGTCTTTTTGATATGTTCATTCTATCTTTTTAATTGTTATCTATTTTAATTATTTCTATTAAGAAGCCATGAATTTCGTAGTGAGTCTAATAAAATTACCGAGCTTTTTTCAAGCCCGATAATTAATAAACCAACTCAAACAATTCAATTTTATCTTACTCAAAATCTTATCCTTTAAAGCAAGGGTATCTTATATTTATTGCTCCGAAGGAATTTCAATTTCCTCTTCTTCAGATAATGGCTTACCTAAAACTGGATACCCCTTTTCGTCCCACTGTATCTTTTGCATTCTGGGCGAGCGAAAAGATCCACATCCTTGGCCCGGTTTTGAATTTGCATGGTACAATATCCAATCCTCAGTGCCATCAGGCGATTTAAAGAAGGAGTTATGACCGGGGCCATACACACCGTTTTCAGGAGATTGGGTAAATATTGGTTCTTCTGATTTTAGCCAACTATCTGGATCCAGCAAATTATCAGTGCCCGTAAAGGCTAAGAGCCCCAAACTATAATAATCCGTCCAACAACCACTGGCCGAGAATACAATGAATATTTTATTATCATTCGTCAAGAATTGCGGCCCTTCGTTCACAAGTACATATGGTGGATTTTCATCATTAGTCCCCGTATCCCAATGTTTTTCCCAGTCATGGATAGGTGAGGAAATCTTTACACGGTCTCCCTCTATTTCGAGCGGATTTTTCATTTTGGCAATAAAGACATCCTGTTGTCCGTTTTCATCACCCTCCCATCCAGACCATATCATATATAACTGTCCATTATGCCTAAAAACATTGCCGTCGATTGCCCATTTATCGGTTATGTCTGCTATCTTTCCTTTAAACTTGAACGTTCCCTGAAAGGGATCCTTCGAGATGTTTTCTACGGCATACATTCTGTGGGTATTGTTATCGCCGTTATCCGCAGCAAAATAAACATACCATTTCCCATCGATATAATGGATTTCAGGAGCCCATATGTCATGTGAATACATGGTTCCTTCGGGTGGAGTCCATATTGTTTTTACTTCGGCATTACTGAGATTGGCTAAATTTATCACCCTTTTTAGCACTAATCTGTTACCTTCAGTACTAGTGTAGTAATAATAACCGTCATGGTAAGTGCTGTAAGGATCGGGACCAGATGGCAAAAGTGGATTAGTGAAAGTTTTTACTTGTACTACTTGATCGATTTGTGTGTTGTTCGACTTTTTGTCCTCTTGACTGGAGCATCCATAAAAGCCGAGCAAAAAGCTTAAGCAGGCAACTACTATTGATTTCATTTTTTTATCTTTTAAATGGTTCTTCTTTATCAATACCGAATTTACCGACCAAAGCATCATATTCATTCTTTGAAAGGGTTATCATACAACCGTGCCTTACTTCTTTGGGAAAGGTATATTTGTCCCAATTGCTATAAAAGGTATATCCGGATGCCTGGTACCATGGCCCATTAAGATTGTCGGCAAGGGACAAGCCATAGGAAACCCCGGGATATTGTTCGTAATATAAATACCAAATCTTGTCATCTGGCGAAGGTATGAGCATTGGTGCTTCCCTGAAATTAGGGCTTATTGGATCTGCAGGTAGAGAATACGGCCCCAGCAATGAGCCAGATCTTGCAATCCGAATGGTCTTTCCCGTAGGCCAGTATAAGGTAGGATAGGTTTCGTCCTTGATGATGGCATAATAGGTGTCCTCGACTTTTCTGAAGATAACATCTATGGTGCCAAAATCCCATTCGAAGAGTCGTTTCGGAGTATTGGAAAACGTTTTTAAATCTTTTGAAAGCACGTACAGTGTACGTTGGCTTGCCCAATATCGTTCAGGATTCTCTTTAGTCCCTTCTCTGTGTGGTGTATGCCACGTCATTACAAACTGCGAGGAATCCTCATCATAAAACAATTTAGGTGCCCCAATCCGTTGTAGCGCTTGGTCATAGCCCGGAGTGCTTTTTAAATTAGGGGTATAGACCGAGTGTTTTTTCCAATCTATCAAATCATTGGAAGCCCAAATATTAATATCGGGAGAAGAATCGCTGATATTTCCTGCTATATAATATATTCCATCAGGACCTTTACAGATGTCAGGATGACCTTGATAGTCTTCGAAAACTCTCCTACCTTCATTTAAACGATTCCAGTGCAACCCATCCTTGCTCACGGAATAGTACAATCTACCATAATCTTCGTGTGTCATGTGGGCAAAAAGATAGGCTTCATTCTTGGCCACAACTTTTCCGGAGACCTGCCCAGGTGGACCTGGTTGTTGGGCCATGCACTCAAAGCCACAAAAGAATATAAACAAAATGACACAACTTATAAAGCCATGGATTATACGTCCATCGTTCTCATTTTTTGTGTTCATAACTTAATGTTGTTTATAGTTCGAGTCTTTTTACCTGAATAATCATAGAAATGGATTTCTTTAACTCCTTTTGTTGGTACAATGATTCCTCTTGAGGACTGGGTCAAGTAGCCACCCCCATAACCTATTTCCCTTCTTTCAGTTTTTCCATTGGAAAGTTTTATTTCAACAGAAACCTCTAGTGTTTTTAGACGAATATAGCCTCTGTTTTCTTGAGAGGTATTGCGGATAATCTGTGTTTCTGCATTATTATTGGTTACTATAATTAAGTGCTCTTGGCCTGTATAAATGCTGCCCAATGCCTTTTGATCGTGCTCTAGATACAGACCGGATTCTGTTTGAGCCACATAAGAGAACTCCCCTTGACCATTACCCAATAATAAGGTTCCCATAGACGCATTATAAGGACCGGTATAGCTCTCAAATGCATCCGAATTGCCCACCAAAAGCACATCTAAGAATCCATCATGGTTAAAATCTTGTGCAAGAGAACCAAAAATTGGAGCGAATTGAGCTGTTATTGGTAAAGGTTTCAAAACAAATGTTGCATCACCTTTATTTTCCAAATAGCTGCTTCGCATTTCAACTGAGGCCAGTATAAGGGCATCATTCAGTTCTGTATCGTTAAATATATCTTGTATGGATGCCTTGGAATATGCATCATAGGTCCCAAACCGTTTGTTGATAATACTGGCAAATTGATCTTGCATCACGTCCCGAACGGCTACTGGTAAATCTTTGCCATCCTTGGTATAGGTAATAATGGGATCCATGAAACCATTTCCATCAAAATCGCTCCCAAATACTTTAATCGGTGCTTCAACAGACGCCTTGTATTGACTATTGACACCAAGGTTACCCACGATGTAATCAATGTCTCCGTCTTGGTCAAAATCGCCAGCGGTTATGCTGTTCCACCAACCACTAGAATTGGAAAGGGTCGAAGCTTCATCCTTTACCAATTCTCCATTTTTGTTTTGGTAAAAGGTGATGGGCATAAATTCGCCGACTACCACCAGATCGAACCAGCCATCTTGGTTATAGTCCGTCCAAAGGGCTGAACTTACCATGCCCACTTTTTGAAGATCTGGGCCGAGTTCGGCGGTAACATCTTTGAATACGCCATTATCATTACGGAATAAGTAGCTTTCAGGAGTTATAGGATATTCGCCAGCGGACAACCTACTTCCTCGGAAGAGGTCCAGATCCCCATCTCTGTCAAAATCTGCGGCAGCTATAATGCTTCCACTGTATCGCGTCTTAGGAATCTTATTCTGGGATCGGACCATTTTTCCTGTCCCGTCATTCAAATATAAGCGATCATTATAAATGTAATCTTGCTCTTTCAGGTTAACGCTACCACCACTTACAATATACAGATCGTTATCCCCGTCCGAGTCTGCATCAAAGAACAAGGCACCCATGTCCTCCATATTGTTTTCACCCTGAGGCAAAGCTTCAAACTCACCTGGTGTTTTTTGTAGATAGATACTCCGCAACTGTTTGGAATCCGCCCCTATAAAAATATCGTCCAAACCATTGCCATCTACATCTGCAATGGCCACACCCGGAGACATTCGGTTATATTGTTGGTGCAGGGAAAAGGTGCGTTTGAACTCATCAAAATCATACTCCTCATGTTTAAAGGCAATACCCAAACTATCTCCCCTCAAAGTTTCAAACAAGGGAGCTTTAGGTAGTTTTCTAGTAAATAAACTATCAGAAGATGTTTCATATGATATCAAATGCAACATATCAACGGCCAAATTTTCTAGGCGTTGCTGCGTGCCATCTGCCCATGTAACCTCCACTACAAATGAAGTATGACTTCCCAACCCAAAGGAAAGGATAGGATCTACTGAGGACATATAGCCCCGTACAGCTAGATTCTCCTGATATTTCAAGGCTCCGGATGGCAACATAATCTTTACCTTCGCTCCAACTGTCTTATTTTCTTCGGTATCAGACTTTAATTGTAATCGCACAAAATGCGAATTATCGACCACTCCGATATTTTTGGTGGAATCGGATGAGATCAGTTCATTTCTGTACAGACTGGCTTCGGAATCGATATTGTTAAACACTAAATCCAAATCACCATCATTGTCAAAATCAGCGTATGCGGCCCCGTTCGAATAAGTCTTTTCATGAAGTCCCCATGCGTTTGAAACATTATCGAAAGTTAAATTTCCATTATTTCGGTACATGTAGTTTTGCATTTTCACTTCGGGAAGTTCATACAGCTTTTTGATGCTGTTTTGCCGTGCCTCTTCTTCAGAAAGACCGTGAAACGATTTCTCTTGGTTCAAGTAAACGGCATAATCCAGATTGGTAATATCTCGACGATATCCGTTGGTGATCATCAAATCTTTTAACCCGTCATTGTCAAAATCAGCCAATAGAGGAGCCCAGCTCCAATCCGTCGCGTGAATGCCGGCCAACTGGCCTATCTCGCTAAATTGAAGGGTGCCGTTATTGTTTGTACCTTGATTTAGTTGCAATACATTTCGTACGTATTCGTCTTGATAGCCCAGGTTCTCGGCAATTCTAAAAAAATCCCTATTGGTCTTCATAACCATCATCTTTCTGCGTTGTTCCAGTTCTGGCAACATATCGACCACGCAGATATCGGAAAGTCCGTCATTATTAAAATCCTGTATATCAACACCCATACTGTTAAATGAAGTGTGTTTTAAATAATCGGCAGATTTGTCGACAAAAGTGCCGTCATGGTTGTTGATCCAAATAACATCATTGGAAACAAAATCGTTGGCACAATATACATCGAGCCAGCCATCCTGATTCAAATCGGTAACACAAATCCCTAGTCCATGGCCTTCCTTAACGATACCTGCACTTAAGGTCACATTTTCAAAAACGGGATGGCCATTTTCAATGCCGATATTCCTATACAGACGGTCGTTCGATGGACTTTGGCCATCGTTTAGTTTTTTGTGCAGTTGGTTGCGACTAGTCTTTTCCATCGCATTGGTTAGGATATAACAATCAAGATCGCCGTCATTGTCATAGTCGAAAAAAACTGATTGTATTGAAAACCCGCTATCAGCAAGACCGTATTCCGAGCTCAATTCCCTAAAGATGGGTACATTCTTTTCATCATTTCCCTTATTAATGTATAGCAGATTTGATTTATCGGCTTTAGAACCGGTTGCATTGGCCACAGAAAGATAAACATCCAACAGGCCGTCTTGGTTAACGTCAGCTACGGAAACGCCCGTGCACCATTTATTAGTGGTTATTTCCGCTTTTTCGGTAGCATCAAAAAACTTGAAATTTCCTTGATTCAAATATAATTTGGACGAAACTAGATTTCCGGCAAAAAAAACATCCTGTAAACCATCGCCATTGAAATCGCCAATCCCTATTCCCCCTCCGTTAAAAAGAACATCATATTCGAGGGCATTCAACGTATCACTTTCAAAAGGTTGAATTTGATTATTGAAATGAATACCCGAATATTCGCTTGAAACTAAATTGAAAAGCGTTGGAATTTCTGTCTTATTAGAACATGAAATAAAAAAAATTGCGAAAGCACACCCTATCAAGACTTTTTTGAGCAAAAGCACATTAAACAATTTATTGTTATAGCAAGTGTTCATTTTTTTATGCGGAATTGATTCCTGAAGATATTTGTATCCTAAAACTCTAATTGAGAAACAAGTGCCATTGTATAGAAAACAACAATGGCGCTCATTTTACTCAAACTGAAACTAACTAAATATTTTACCACCCTGGGTTTTGTTCCAATCCTCCACCATATGCATCGATTTCACGTAATGGAATCGGCAAATATTCGGATTTTCCTATTACAAAATTTTGAAATTCCGTGTCAAAATCGGATTCGGCAGAGGAAAGACTGGGGTTAGGCCCTGCAAGCCCAGGGCCTGCTATGCCGTAGCGTACCATATCGCCAAAGCGCAAACTTTCGCCAGCAAGTTCGACCACACGGTCTTGTCTTAGCTGCAAACGAAATTCTTGTTGGGTCAAAGTTAATGGCAAGTCGTTCATATTGGAACGTTGGCGTACCAAGTTTGCAAAGGGAATCGCCGCTTGGGTATTCCCCTGTTCGTTTAAAGCCTCAGCATGCATAAGATATATGTCCGCCAATCGGATTACACGAGTGTTTATACCCGAGAAGTAACTGTCATAATCTTGCCAATAGTTGGTATATTTCCTAAAAAATCGATCATTGGGTCCTGCGCCTCTTTCGGCATAGGTTTGACCATATAATAACTCCCCAGGATGATCGTAAGCAAGAGTGTATTGTAACCGCGGATCCACATTGCCGTCCTTGTCAGGTTCTATCAGAAATTGGTTCAACAACCATTTGGTAGGTTGACCATCTGTCCAACCCAATGGCCGTACACCAAAAAATTGCGCTCTTTCACTCGTCTCATCCCCAGAAGCATTATTGTAAGTTGGGAAGCCCCCTGTTTTTCCGTTGTTATTTACGAATTGAATCTCGAATAGTGATTCCCTATTGTTTTCGAATTCTTCAGTAAAATTATCTTTGAAATCAGGCATAAGATCATATCTTCCTGGTGTAAGAGCAAGTATTTTTCCAAATTCAGTTGAAGCTTCTGCCCACTTTTTTTGTTGCAGATATGAACGTCCTAAATAACCTATCGCGCCCCCTTTGGTGGCTCTACCTGTGTCTGCACCTGAATAAGAATCTGGGAGCCCTGCCGCTGCTGCAATAAAGTCCTGTTCTACCAATGTCCAAACTTCTTGAATGCTGCCCTGTGGGTATCGCGTATTTGCATCCTCGATACCGGTGACCATTGGTACTCGACCCCATAGCGTAGCCAATTTATAGTAGCAATGCCCTCTTAAAAAATAAGCCTCTGACACTATTCGCGCCTTCAATGTTTCATCCATTTCAATATTGGGCACATTTTCCAAAACCTGATTGGCCTTGTAAATGGTTCGATATAATTCTCTCCAAACTTCAAGAATCCAAGGAAAATCATAATTGTTATTGACATGTCTGCCGACATTGGCAAGATCGGTCCATGGACTTTGGCTATACCCTTCATCCGAACGCATATCATAATCAAAAATTTCCCATAGGCTGAGTTCACGATTTTGAATACCTGCATATACGGCATTTATCCCCGAAACGGCATCCGCTTCGGTTTTCCAAAATGTTTCGGGCGTTGGGGCATTCGGATTCACTTGAACCAAAAGGTCTTTTTCGCAGGAGAAGGTCGTTCCTAAGAACACTATCACTACTACTATTATCCTTATTTTTTTCATTGTTATTTAGTTTTAATGTTTAACATCAATTTAAAATCCTATTTGGATACCCATTATACCGGATCGAAGGGAAGGAAAGTTTCCATTGTCAAAGCCACGGTTCAAGAAATCCCCGTTACCATTGGCACCGACCACTTCGGGGTCATAACCAGAGTAATCGGTAATAGTGAACAAATTTTGTCCGGTTACATACAATCTCAGTTTGCTCAAACTTAATTTATTGATTATATTCTCTGGAAAGGCATAACCAATCTGCAAATTCTTCAATCTAAAGTAATCGCCCTTTTCTACATATCGATCTGAATTCTGTGTTGGATTTAAAGTAGCATCCGCATGGATTGGTTTCGGAATCAGATTGGAAGTGCCAGCGCCAGTCCAATACACATCGTCTACCCGATAGTTAGCGTTGTCATCATACCTCTGGGACCACCATTTTTGCTCATTAAAAATACTGTTACCTGTAACACCTGTAAAGAAAGCCGTTGCATCAAAACCCTTGTACGCAATATTTAAATTTATACCATATTCGAAATCGGGTAAGGCCTTGCCCACAACAGTACGGTCATCAAAGTTAATATCGCCACTGCCGTCATTATCAACATATTTAACATCTCCGGGGCGGGCATTCGGTTGTACGCCCCAAGCGTCGATCTCGGCCTGATCCTGAAAGACTCCAGCCGTCTGCAAAACGTAGAACGAAGCCACGGGCTCGCCCACTGCGGTACGTAATATCTGCCCTTGGCCAAAAATGGGTAAATTGCCTGCTTCAGCCACCAATGCTTTAACTTCGTTCTTTAGGAAGGAACCATTGGCAGATATTCCATAACTGAAATCATTTATGGAATTTTGATAACCTAGACTTAATTCCAAACCTTTATTTTGCACTTGGCCCACGTTCGCCAATGGATCACCTCCCGTGTTTCCAGAGGAAAGCGGGATTGGAACAGCCAAAAGAAGGTCCTTGACATCGGCCACATAATAGTCGGCGGTAAGGCTTAACTTATTGTTGAAAAAGCCAGCATCCAAACCTATATTTACGGTCGTTTTGCTCTCCCATCTAAGATTTGGGTTGACCAACTGAAGGTTTGTGGCACCAGGAACGACCTGATTGTTCAAAACGTAGTTTTGGTTATAACTAAGTACGCTCTGTGTAGCATAGTTGTTTATAGCTTGATTTCCTACAATACCCCAACTTCCTCGAAGTTTTAAGTTACTGAAGATATTATTATCTTCCATAAAACCTTCCTCTGAAATCCTCCAAGAGGCCGATACCGATGGAAAGTTGGCCCATTGGTTATCCTTGCCGAATCTAGAAGACCCATCACGTCTAAAATTGACTAATAAGGCATATCGATTGTCGTAGGAATAATTGAAACTCCCCAATAACGATCTCAAGCCTGCAACTTCTTCCCTACCCTCTGTACGGGGACTCGTAGTGCCGTTGTCCTGAACCCAAAATTCTCCGGCCAATCCTTCGGTATGGGCAAAATTAAAGGTGAAATTGTCTTTTTGGGTCGTATATCCTATTAAAGCTGAAATGCTGTGTTTTCCAAATTCCTGATTGTAGTTCAGGGTATTTTCAGCCAAAATATTGAAGAACTCTGTATTTCGATCATCGAGAAATGTCGCTCCCGGTGTATTTTGTCGTAAGGCTCCTGCCCTTTGAAAATATTTCTCCCTGATTTGTGCATAATCGAGGCCAAGATTCAGTTTATATTTTAGGAAAGGAAAGATTTCAAATTCGCCATAAGCACTTCCCAAGACTTTATTTGTTACAGCCGTATTACTATAATGTTCTTGTAACCCTATTGGGTTGGTTGAAAATGTACTGTTATTGTCATCTCCATAGCCATAACCACTCTCGTTATTAGAATCGTAAACAGGTATTGTTGGAAGCATCCTTACCACATCTATGAAAGGGTTGCCATTGACCCTAGTCTGACTGCTCCTACTAAGGGCAATATTTTCCCCAAATGTAAACCGTCCCTTTTTGGATTGGGTATTGATACGTACTTGGTATCGCTCGAAATCTGGACCAACAATCGCTCCTTCTTGATCATAATAGTTCAAGGAAACGAAATAATTGGAATTCTCGGCACCTCCCGATAAATTCAGATTGTGTTCTGAAATAGTTCCAGTCTGGAAAAGTTCATCCTGCCAATCCGTATTGACCCCGGTTCTCAAGTTTTGGGGCGCATCTCCATTATTTGTATAGGCGAGATTGTTGATTTCTATAAATTGTGACGCATTGGTTAAGGGTAATTTTTTAGCAATCGTCTGAAAACCGTAGTATAAATCATAATCTACTTTTAACGGTCCTGCTTTACCTTTTTTGGTGGTAATTACAATAACACCATTCATACCCCGAGAACCATATAAAGCAGTGGAGGCTGCATCCTTTAACACCTGTATGGATTCTATATCATTGGGGTTGAAATCAGCTCCCACTGAAGAAATTAACATACCATCAACAACATATAGAGGAGAATCTTGACCTGAAAACGAGTTTAGTCCCCTAATTTTAACGGAGGAAGAAGCACCCGGATTTCCAGTAGAAGTCACTGTAACCCCAGCAGCTCTACCTTGTAACATTTGACCGACATTACTAGCTGGGGCTTTTAGCATTTCTTCAGTATCAACTACAGATACAGAACCTACTATATCACTCCTCTTTATACTCTGGTAACCGATTACAACTACCTCGTCAAGATAGTTGCTGTCTTCTAATAGCGAAATCCTTATTATCGACCGGTTATCTACATTAACCTCTTGCGTAACATAACCAATATAGCTTATAATCAGCACCGCATCTGAAGAAACATTATCCAATTCAAACCTACCGTCAAAATCGGAAGTTGTTCCCCGCTGCGTTCCTGAAACTACGATACTGGCACCGGGTAAGAGTGAACCATCGGAATCCGTAACGGTTCCGCTGACATTTTGTTGGTTCTGAGAAAATGCTAACTGCGTGCTAAGCGTTAGCAGCAACAGCAGTACAAACGGCCTTTTAAAAAGATTTGTTCGTTGTTTTTTCATTAGTTTTTCATTTTTAGGTTGATTTGATTTTAGATACTAGTAAGATGAGATTTTTTGTACTTTTTTACAGAATTGATAATATTCTGCCTTCAAATGGCACAGATTCTCATTTACCAAATTAAATGTTTATCATACTGACAATGCCGGTATATTGTTTCAAACTATCGTATAAATCGTTCAAGTTTTAATAAAATGTTAAGAAATGTTCCGTTTTGACACGGATTGTATTACTATGGGACGGATTGTGGAAAATTATTTTTATTGGAAAGCGTGTTTTATCAGAAAACCCAAGTTTCGCATAATCATCTCACTGACAATTCTGGATTTTTTATTTAACGAACTTACCCTTAATAGCCCAGACTTCTACACTATTGACACTTGAAAAAGCACTTGTAGATGTCAATGCTATAATGGTGTCATCATTGAGTACGGTTATGCTGTTCCAAAGACCTGATTTATCATTTGGCAGATTAAAGGGCACGCTCTTTCCTCTAAAATTCCTTGCTTGGTTGTCACCAATGACTACTTTCATTTCCGCATTTTCCAAATCGTTGCCCATTCTATCCTCCGTGCCTTGGTAGGACAACAGCACTTCACCGCTAGATAATTGTGCCAAATAAGGTGCCCCAGCATAAACTTCGTATGCCAAGGGGTCAGATAAGGCATACTCTCTTTTGCTGCTATTGCCGCTGACAATGGTTTCCCAATTTTCGGCTATTGTCGTCCTTATGGTGTAGGGTTTGAATTTTGGAGTGTGGTTATCTTCTATAGAAAAAACGATTTCGTTCGTATCTTTAAGTAAGATGGGCGATGGCATACCATCACGTCCTCCCTCCCTATAACTTACTATTTCAGGTTCTTCCGACCACGTAGCACCATCATCCTGAGAGCGCAGTATTGAAATGTTCTGATCATTATTTAAGGCATAAATACCTTCATTTGAAAAAAACAGCTGTATTTCTCCAGAGGGCAATTGGAGTGCCGAAGGTTCCCAACAACCAACCCTAGAATTAGTGCCAGCTTCGTAAATCGTTTGTTCCTTTTCCCAAGTAATACCCTTGTCATAACTCTTCTTGATTTTTATGGCATATCTGAAGTTTATATCGGTATTGTCCGGTAGTGGCCTTGAACCATAACATAAAAGCATTGACCCATTTTGCAATTGGATTAAATCTGGAGTAGTCATGTTCAATGCAGGTTCCTTCTCATCAGCCAATATTGCGGCCGACCAGGATACCCCAGAATCTTCACTTTTTTTTGCAAGTATATTTCCTCCGGATTCATAAACACATATCAAGGAACCATCATCTAACTGCTTTAATCTTGCATACCCGTTATAAATTGGCTGGTCGGGATCAGATATCCGAATCAAGGATGTTTCTTCCCATACAAAACCTTTCAGTATTGAAGGTGGAATCTCTGCATCCGGTTTTGGAGCTGCCCTTACACTTGGTTCGGATTTACTACAATTAAATAAAGTAAATAAGAACAAAAGACATATCGTTGCCTTCAACTCATCTTTCATACGTTTAATTATTTTCAATTAAAAAAAGTAAGTTTAATCTATATATTATATGATTTCTAGATACTTTTAAAGTCAATGCTCTACTACTTTATGTTAAAAACAATAACTAAAATTTAATTGTTGAGTACGTTAATGACTTCTAGGTTCACTTTTTTGACCTCGGAGATGTTCATCTTGTCCACTTTTCGATCGTAGGTCATAAATCCATTGACTTCTCCCTCGACATCTGTTGTTTGAGTATAGACCGCTCCTGAAAAACCGGCCTTTACCAGTTTTTTTAATTCTTTGGCATACTTAACATATTCGGCGGTTGTTTCTTTCGAATTCTTGAACTTGATGTAACCCCAGTTGTTATCGGGTTTCCATAAATGTCCATCTAATGGCAAGCCTATTCCCCCATATTCGCCTAAAACATTAGTGCGTTGGGCATCATAAAGGTACATTTCGGGACCAGGGTAGTTATGCAGGTCCACTATATCACCGGTACGATAAAAGTTACCCCCACTGGCGGAATTTACCAATCTGCTAGGGTCATAAGCCTTTGTCCATTCGGTAATCTCCTCGGTCTTAAACTGGCCCCAAGCTTCATTAAAGGGCACCCAAACCACAATGCTCGGATAGGAGTACAAATAATCCATAATTCCCTTCCATTCTGTTCTGTATGTTTTTTCCGATTCAGGACTTCTTTTTAATTCTGTGCCATCAAAATACTGTCGGTTCTGCCACTTCGGACTCTGATCGCCGCTAGGCATATCTTGCCAGACCAAAATGCCCAAACGATCGCAATGGCTATACCAACGAGCAGGCTCTACCTTTACGTGCTTACGTATCAT
>JBLGAT010000064.1:0-15575 GCA_047612485.1 Psychroserpens sp. | reverse complement strand
AATTTGTTGCTTTGATTTAGTTTTTTGATTTTAGTGTACGATTCGGTGAACGGTACTATAAAATAGTATCGTAAAAGTTTGATATATAAATAGTTGGATAATCAGATTAACTTCCTGTCATCCCGACCAAGCAAAAAAGTGATTTGCATATGCAAATCACTTTTTTTGTTTCAACGAGTTTCAAAACCAAGTTTTAGAAAACGAGGAAAAAAAAGGATAAAGCGCTAGCCTTCATTTTTATATTTTCAATGAGGGTTCATTAGGATTATGTAAATCCTGTATTGGGTATCGAGGGGAAACAAAAAAGTAGAGGCCTTATATGTGCAAAAATATTCATAGGATTCTGTTAATCCTTTTTCAGGAATAGGATTCTATAGTAGAAAACATGTGTCTTTTAAGGATAGGTTACTATATACAAGATTAAAAATGAAAATGACAACTGGATTATGGATGCGTATCATCCATCGTTATTTAGGGTTTTTCCTAGCCGGTATTATGGCAATGTATGCCATCAGCGGAATCATTATGATTTTTCGCAACACCGATTTTTTAAAACAGGATGTTGCTGTAGAACGGGAATTAAAACCAAATTTAGCATCGGCTGAATTAGGTGCTGCATTAAAGATCAAAGGATTTAAACCGGAAAAAACAGAAGGTAATACCGTCTATTTTGTCCAAGGGAAATACAATACAGAGACAGGCATGGCTAATTACAATAAGAAGGAGCTTCCCCTGATCCTTGATAAAATGGAGCATTTGCATAAAGCCACTACCGATAGTCCAATATATTGGTTGAATATTTTCTTTGGAGTATCCCTATTGTTTTTTGTGGTCTCGGCATTTTGGATGTTCATGCCCAAAACAACTATTTTCAAGAAAGGCGTTTTATTTAGCTTGGCGGGTATTCTGTTGACCTTGATTTTACTGTTTGTTTGATACTATAAGTATTTATCATTTCCATATTTTCCTAAAAGCAAAATCGTGGTGCATGGCACCACGATTTTTTTGGTTATATTTTTTTAAGGATGCTTTTAATTCTCATACATCATATTTTAACAATGGATAGTCCACAAAAAAGACGATTCACATGCCAAAAGAATAGAGGTCGTTTATATCCTATATGGAATCCATAAGGAATGTGCTGTATGTAGCTTGAGGCTTAATATTGAGGTGTGTCCCAGTATATTTTTAGAAGAAGAGGCGATCTTGGTGTTTTTTGGGCTATTCAAAATTAAACCAAGGAGTTCTTTTACTTCTTTTATAAAATCAAAGATGTTCTTAGCGGGTCTATCTTAGTGAAATATAAACTGTTAAAGTTTATATAATATTTAGGTTGGGGTAAATCACACTTCTTTATAATTAATCCTTTTACTTATCTTGTACCCTGGGTCATCTGCGTTAAATACTTTATTTAATGAGTACCAAACCTGTTTATATATTTAGCAGGTATGACCTTAAATAACCAAAAACAACACAACATGAAAAGAAGAAATTTTGTGCAGTTGTCCAGCTTGGGGGCAGGAGCAATTTTAATACCCAACTTAATGATGGGTAATAATATTCTTGCAGAGGCATTACTAGAGCCAGGGATGGATATTATTGTAAAAAAGAGAATGGCAGATGTAGCCTTGAATACGGCAAAATCCATGGGAGCTACATATGCTGATGCCAGAATTGGAAGATATCTTAACCAATATGTTTTTACACGTGAGGATAAGGTTCAAAATGTAGTGAATACGGAATCGTTTGGAATTGGCATCAGAGTCATAGCAAATGGTACATGGGGTTTTGCATCAACCAATAATGTGTCTGAAGATGGCATTAAAAAAGCAACTCTGCAAGCTGTTGCAATAGCGAAGGCTAATTCTAAATTTCAAAAAGAACCAGTAATACTGGCGCCTGAGGCCTCTTATGGCGAGGTTTCTTGGAAGACGCCCATTAAAAAAGATTTTAAAGATGTGCCTATTTCCGAAAAGGTAGATCTTTTGCTTACGGCAAATGCTGCTGCCCTTAGTAATGGCGCCAACTTTGTAAATTCAGGGCTATTTATGGTCAATGAACAAAAATATTTTGCTTCTACAGAGGGTTCCTATATTGATCAGGATGTACATCGAATTTGGCCAACTTTTGGAGTTACCGCGGTAGATCAGGCTGCAGGAAAATTCAAGACAAGGGAGGCCATGAGCAGTCCTATGGGTCTAGGTTATGAATACATGGATGGTCTGGCATCAGAAAAATTAGTAGGAGCTGGCGGATTAACACTGTACCGCAATAGCTACGATATGGTAGAAGATGCTACAATAGCTGCAAAGCAGGCAAAGGAAATGCTTTCAGCAAAATCTGTTGAACCAGGTAAATATGACTTAGTTTTAGAACCTAACCATTTGGGACTTACGATCCATGAATCTGTTGGACACCCTACGGAACTTGATAGGGTTTTGGGCTATGAGGCTAACTATGCAGGTACGAGTTTTGCCACAATGGACAAATGGAAATCTGGTAATTTTAAATATGGTAGTGATCTTGTAAATATCGTTGCAGATAAGACACAGGTGGGATCACTAGGAGCAGTGGGATATGATGATGAAGGAGTGAAGTGCAAGGAATGGGATATTATAAGAAACGGAGTTTTGGTAAATTATCAGGCTATTCGAGATCAAGTGAAAATGATCGATCAGAATGAATCGCACGGCTGTTGTTATGCGCAAAGTTGGAACGATGTGCAATTTCAAAGAATGCCGAATATTTCATTAGAAGCCGGAAAAGATCCCTACTCGGTTAGTGAGATGATCAAAGATGTTGAAAAAGGTATTTATATCGCAGGTAGAGGTTCCTATTCCATTGATCAACAACGGTATAATTTTCAATTTGGTGGTACCGTATTCTATGAGATAAGAAACGGAAAAATTGTAGGAATGTTGAATGATGTCGCTTATCAATCCAATACACAAGAATTTTGGAATTCCTGTGTTAAAATTTGTGATAAGGATGATTATAGAATGTTCGGTTCATTTTTTGACGGTAAAGGTCAGCCTTCACAAGTTAGCGCTGTCTCTCATGGTAGTTCAACCTCGAGGTTCAACAATATCAATGTTATTAATACAGGTAGAACCGTTTAATCTTAGTCTCACTCTAATATTCAGTACAATGGCAATATATACAGAAGAAGAAGCAAGAAAAATCATGGAAAAAGCATTGAGTTTTTCCACGGCAGATGCTTGCGAAATAAATTTACAAGGCAGTGAAAGCGGAAATATACGGTACGCAAGGAATTCCGTTTCCACTTCGGGCCATCGCTCCAATCAAACCTTAGTGGTTCAGTCCAATTTTGGTAAAAAATCAGGTACTGCATCCATTGATGAATTTGATGATGCGTCTTTACAACGAGTGGTGGCTAGAGCTGAGGAATTAGCTAAGCTTTCTCCCGAAAACCCTGAGTTTATGGATCCTTTGGGCCCTCAGGTTTATGATAATGCAATTAATTATGTTGAGGCTACTGCTGGTATAACTCCGGAATATAGGGCAAATGTGGCAAATAGCAGTATAGAGCCCGCTTTAGCGAGTGATGTTACTGCTGCAGGTTTTTTAGATGATTCCGCAGGCTTTACGGCAATGCTCAATTCTAAAGGGCTTTTTGCATATAACAAGTCAACAAATTTGGAGTTTACCGTTACCATGAGAACAAATGATGGTACTGGATCTGGATGGGTAACAAGAGATTTTAATGATGTAACTAAATTTGATGCTACCGAGGCTTCTAAAGTAGCTATATCTAAATCGGTTATGTCACGTGAAGCGAAAGCAATTGAGCCTGGAAAATATACCGTTATATTGGAACCATCTGCGGGTCTCGGGTTATTAAGTGGTCTAGGGAGATCAATTGATGCAAGACAAGCAGATGAAGGACGTAGTTTTATGTCCAAAGAGGGAGGTACAAAACTGGGGGATAAAATAGTTGATGAAAGAGTAAATCTTTGGTCAGATCCATTAAATCCAGAAGTTCCCGTAGCAACTTGGAATGGAGAAGGTCAGCCTTTAAAGAAAACGGAGTGGATAAAAAATGGGGCAGTGGAAAATCTCGCATACAGTCGTTTTTGGGCAGAAAAAAAAGGAGTTGAGCCAGTTCCGTATCCTAGTAATTTAATTATGGCCGGTGGTGATGCTACATTGGAGGATCTTATTAAAAGCACTAAAAAAGGAATTTTGGTTACCCGCTTGTGGTACATTAGATCCGTTGATCCACAAACTTTACTGTATACAGGATTAACGCGTGACGGGACTTTTTATATTGAAAATGGGGCCATTAAATATCCTGTTAAGAATTTTAGGTTTAATGAAAGCCCTATCATCATGCTGAATAATTTAGAAACACTTGGAAGACAGGTTCGTGTTGATGGCAATCTGATCCCCTATATGAAAATTAGGGATTTTACGTTTACCAGCTTGTCAGATGCTGTTTAACGAATAGGATTTTAAAATAATTGGTTGTTTTGAGTAAATCAGAACAACCAATTTTTATGTAAATATGTAGTATAGATACAATAGAAAATTGATTGCAATTTAAAATCATTGTAATATATTGGAATTCACGTCATTTTTAAGTTTTACCATAGCAATGATATACCGTATCTTAAAAAATATCATACGTCCTTGTGTATTCCATTCATATCACAATGTTCTAATGTATAACGTGAAATTAAATTTGGTTTGATCAGTGGGGAATGCTTTTTTTTTTACGAGATTACAATATGAATCTGGTGACTGGGATGTGGATCAACGTATGCCATCCAATTTGCTGAATTCTCTAGTGGAGTATACTACGCTTGCAGTTGATACCAAAGAAAATATAATTACACTTGCAAGTGATGATATTTTCAATTGTCCCTTTTGTTATCTCTCTGGTCATAAATTAGTGCAATTTACAAAAAAGGAAAAGGAGAATTTTAAAAAGTATGTCAATAATGGCGGGTTTGTATTTGTGGATGATTGCAACCATGATATCGATGGACTTTTTGCAAAATCTTTTGAACGCCAAATGGACGATATCTTTGGGGATGGTTCGCTAAAAAAAATCCCAAATAAGCACGAAATCTATACCATATTTTTTGAATTTGAGGATGGACCTCCAACTACTTCACAAGAATTAAATGGATGGGGAGACGACTTGGTTCACGAATATTTAAAGGCCATTGAAATAAATGGTAGAATTGGGGTGCTTTACAGTAATAAGGATTATGGTTGTGAATGGGATTATGATTTTAGAAACAAACGGTGGTATAAAATAGATAATACCCGGTTTGGGGTCAATATAGTGATGTATGCGCTTACATCGTAAACAAAAAAATTGATGGAGAAACATTTATTGGATATAAAAAATGAGTTGGAAGTTTTAACCGCTAAACTTTCAGATGTAAAAAAGGAAATTAGTAAAATTATCATAGGGCAGGAAGAAACCATTGAGCAATTGCTTATTGCTTTTCTGGCAGGGGGTCATGCATTGTTGGAAGGGGTTCCAGGGCTTGCAAAAACGTTGATGATTAAAACCTTGGCTCAAGCCATTGATTTAAAATTTAAACGTATTCAATTCACTCCAGACCTTATGCCTTCTGACATTATTGGCACCGAAATTCTGGAAGAAGACCATACCACAGGAAAGAAATTCTTTCAATTTAATAAAGGGCCAATTTTCGCTAATATTATCCTAGCTGATGAAATTAACAGAACACCACCCAAGACACAAGCGGCTTTATTGGAAGCAATGCAAGAGTTCGAAGTTACATACTCAGGAAAGACTTATGCCCTAGACAGGCCTTTTTTTATGTTGGCTACGCAAAACCCTATTGAACAGTCAGGAACATTTCCCTTACCTGAAGCCCAGCAAGATCGTTTTCTGTTTTATATTAAAATAGGATATCCAACTGCAGCGGAAGAAAAAGGTATTTTAAAACACACCACAGGGGTGAAAAAGGAAAACGTCAAAAAGGTTATCAATGGGTTAGAGATACTACGATTGCAGGAGTTGGTGCGCGAAGTTTATATTAGTGATGATTTGATTGATTTTGTTAGTGCTATAGTGCGATTTACAAGACCTGAAACCACTACAAATGCCTATGTGAAGGAATGGGTAAGTTGGGGTGCCGGTCCACGTGCCGGCCAGGCTATGATTCTTACAGCTAAGGCTCGCGCATTACAGTATGGTCGTATGTCTGTAACTTTAGATGATTTAAAGCATGTGGCACTTCCGGTTTTAAGACATCGAATAATAATTAATTTCAGAGCGGAAGCAGAGGGAATAAATTCAGATATGGTGACACAACATTTGCTAACGAATACTGAATACCCTTCTAAAGTAAAGAGCTAAGTGGACAAAGATTACAGACAGTTATTTAAACCGAGTATTATTAATAGTATTTCTGGACTTTCTTTGATTGCTAGGGTTATTGTTGATGGATATCTGTCTGGTCTCAATAAAAGTCGCAGGGTAGGAGTGGGTCATGAGTTCAGTCAATATAGAGGTTACGAATCTGGCGATGATCTGCGTTTATTGGATTGGAAGATGTTTGCACGTTCCGGTAGATATTATATCAAACAATCTGAAATCGACACCCATATTTCTGTAAAATTTATTGTTGATGCCAGTAAATCAATGGTATACTCGGAGGATGGGCTGTCTAAAATAGATTTTGTCAAAATTTTGTCAGCATCATTGGCACACCTTGCCCAAGAGCAAGGAGATGCAATTGGGCTTTATGCACTTAATAATAAACATCTAATAAGTCTTCAGCCATTAGTTCAAAAACAGCAGTATAAGCGGTTTTTACATGAGCTTATCCAAATGAAAGGTGATGGCATATGGCCCTCAAATACAGTTAATTTTGATAAATTTCATGATAAGAGTCGAAAAGAATTGGTGTTTTTCATGACAGATATGTATGAATATGATGAGGAACTAACTACTCTAATTAAAAGTTTGAAAACAAAGAGAAATGAAGTAGTTGTTTTGCAAATTATGGGTAAAAAGGAACTTCAATTTAACTATAAAGGCTTAGTGGTTTTTGAAGATTTGGAAACAGGAGCCAAGGTAAAAGTAGATGCCAAAGAGGCCAAAAGTACCTATTTGAGTGAACTAAATACGATGATGACCACTACAAAAGACATGTTACTGTCTAATAATATTGGATATCAATTATTTTCACTTGATGATCCTTTGGGAGAGGCATTACAGCTATTTTTAAAGCAACGGAGTTTTTTAATGTAAAATGACATTTATTAATCCTACATATTTATGGGCTTTATTTGGGATTCTTGTTCCCATAGTAATTCATTTATGGAATAGAAAAAAGGTACTGACCATTAAGGTGGGAAGCATTAAAATGCTAACGGAATCAGAACCCAAAAGTACGAGCAGTATCCTTCCAAATGAGTGGTGGTTGCTTTTGCTTAGAATATTGATGATTATAATATTGGTTTTTATTCTTGCGGGACCTATTTTTAAAAGTAAAGAAAACAAAGAACCACTTACCTACATTATAGAACCTGAACTACTCCATTTAAAAAGTATGGAGCAGATACTTGATAGTTTTCCTTCACCCGCTCAACGTGTTTTGGTAAAAGGTTTTCCCAAGGTTGGGGATTATAAATTAACCGCTGCAAAGAGGCATGTTCCAAAGTATTGGCAAATGGCTCAAGACATGGAAAATTTAGCAACGGATAGTATTATAGTCTTTACAAAAGGCCTTGTTTCAGGAGTACGTGGAATGAGGCCAACCATCCATCAGCATATCAACTGGATAGTCATGGAAACTGGAGAAAATACAACAGCTCTAGTTGAAGCAAGAGCTCTTAAAGATAATTTAGAATTATATTCCATTACCAGTAATGGTAAAAGCCTGACTTACAATACATCTAGTATTTCTAAAAACAGTAATGAAATTAATTTAAATGTTACCAAAGATAGTATCCAGATCAATGGAGGTTGGATTCCATTGAAGGTTGATAGACCATTGAAGGTATTAATCGTTGCTGATGATAGCCTCACTTATGAATTAAAATATATAAAGTCGGCCTATAGGGCATTAGGCAAATTTCTAGATAAACCCATCGAAATTAATAGTGTAACTAAAATTGAGGCTTTGGATTTGGAGGCATACGCCACTATGGTTTGGTTCAGTAAAAACAACCTAGAAAATTACCCAATACATACATTACTATTTCGACCAGATTCTTTGAAAAACCAGTTAATTGTTCCAGGTAATTCAAAAAACACGTTTTACTTGACACGTCTTTTAAACAGCGAGAATATAGTTACTGGGTATCTCCCTGAAAAACTTTTAGAACTACTTTCCCTACATGAAGATTTATTAGAAAAGATACGTAGTTATGATCAGAGGATTATGGATGCCAGTGAGTTGCAAACCTTAACTTTTAATGAAAAGGCTAATAAAAAATATGCTAATCTATATGATATATCTAACTGGATTTGGCTATTGCTAGTTATACTCATGGTTCTTGAACGAATCATGGCCAAATATAGAAGACAATGATCGATTCGGGAAAACAATTGGTGGTAAGCTATAGAAAGCGATGGCAATTGATGGAAATATTTTCAATTTTTCTATTTGCGTTGGGCCCTGCAATTTTGAGCTATACCTTAAAATCAGACTTTAAAATAGGGCTGTTTGCTTTTCTAGGCGTAGCGATTGTCATTGGTCTTTTTAGAAGGCCATGGCGCTTAACGCTAGAAAAAGTATGTAGTTATATAGATCAAAAATTTGTTGGAGTTGAACACAGCACTGGTTTGCTGCTATTGCCTATGGATGAACTATCAAATTTGGCAATCCTCCAACGTTATAAAATAATTACGATATTAAAGGAGAATATTCATACCATCAAATCTGAAACTAATATAAAGAAGGGAATAGCTACATTGTTGTTCTTTACATTTCTTTCAATTATATCGTATCAGTTTTCTATAAATGAATTCCTTGAAAACTCAACAAATACTGCTAAAAAACAAGAACTTGTTATCTTTCAACCCTTGGATAGTTCAAAGGTAAAACCTAGACAACCAGTAATAAAGTCTCAAAAACTGACTATCTATCACCCAGCTTATACAAAACTGGCTAAGACGGTTACTTCAAATATGAACATCAAGGCTTTAGAGGGATCAAAACTCGTTTGGGAGGTTCAATTTGACACAATCCTACAAGGAGTTTCCATTGAAATTCTGGAGAAATCTTACCCAATGGTAGAGGAAGATAATGAGTATTCAAAGAAAATGTTCCTTCAGGAAACAGGCTTTTATAATTTTAAGTTTAAAGATACTGATGAGGCTACGTACATATCTGATTTATACGTTATGGAAATTGTAAATGATGAAAGCCCTTTAATAGAGATTCAGGGATTGAAACAGTTTACCTCATTTGATTTTTCACAAAATAAAGTGCTTAATTTCAAGGTAGAACTTTCAGATGATTACGGGGTTGATGACAGTTATATTATTGCCACGGTAACTAAAGGCGAAGGAGAATCAGTAAAATTTAGGGAAGAGCGCTTAACTTTTGACGATAAATTATCATCAGGCAGGAAAAACCAAGTGCTATCAAAAAAAATAGATCTGGATCAAATGAAAATGGAGCCTGGTGATGAGTTGTACTTTTATGTGGTGGCTATTGATACTAAAAGGCCAAAAGTGAATACCAGCAGAAGTGAAACCTATTTTGCGGTCATAAAGGATACCTTGACAAACCAATTTGCGGTAGCTGGTACAATGGGAGCAGATTTGATGCCTGATTATTTTAGAAGCCAAAGACAGTTGATTATAGATACAGAAAAATTGATAGCAGATCAAAATAAGATTACAAAAGAAAAGTTCAATTTTACTAGTAACGAACTCGGATTTGATCAAAAAGCCCTTAGATTAAAATATGGTGAGTTTATGGGTGATGAGGTTGTTGAAAGTAATAAAACAACTGAAGAAGTCAATGGGGGAGAAACAGCATCGGATTCAGATCCATTAAAAAACTATACCCACGACCATGATGGTGCTAATGAACATAATCTTGTAGATGATGATCATTCAGAACAAGATGATAAGAAATCTAAAGACCCTTTAGAGAGTTATCTCCATAACCATGATGATCCAGAAGAATCAACATTATTTACAGCTTCTTTAAAAAGTATGCTTCGGCAGGCCATGGCCGAAATGTGGGATGCGGAACTCTTTTTGCGATTATATACACCTGAAAAATCATTGCCCTTTCAATATAGGGCATTAAAGCTTATTCAAGAGATAAAAAACAGTGCACGGATTTATGTACATCGAATTGGTTTTGATCCACCCCCTATAAAAGAAGACAAGCGATTATCTGGTGCTATTGACAAAGTAAGTAGCTATAATAAATTAGAGCGTATAGGGCAACCTGAAGAATTCCCTTTTATAAAAAAATCGGTCGAAAGGCTCGAAAGGTTGATTGCCAGCGGTTCTATTATTAAATTGGAAGACAGGGATTTATTTGTAAAAGCAGGTAATGAGCTCGCTTCATTAGCTATTCAAGAACCAGGAAAACACTTGAACACACTACAACAGTTGAAATGGATTTCAGAGAGACCAGAAACATCTAGTTTGCAGTTAAAAGAAGTGCAAAAGGGATTATTAGCCGCTGTTCCTAATTTAAAACCAGAACCAAAAATCACAAAAGCATACCATAGCGAAATTAACACACTGCTTCTCAAAGAATTAGAACTAAATGATTAATCCTATCGATTTTTTGAATCAAGAATATTTTTGGCCTCTTGTATTTTGCGGTTTTCTACTATGGGGGTTATTTATATGGAAAGAATGGTCACCTGTTCTTAAATTACGTTTTTATGTAAATGCCCTTATTGGATTATTAGTGGTAGGGTCTGTAATTATGATTGCCTTAAGGCCTGCTATTCAGAATAATTCCAGTTCAAATTTGGCGATGCTATTAACCAGAGGATATGAACAAAATCAGGTAGATAGCCTCAAAGAAGTACATAAAAACATTAAAATAATTCCCTATAAAATTAATCAACCTATAGCTAATGCCATAGATTCAGTAGGTGCGCTGTATATTTTAGGAGAAGGTTTACTACCTTTTGATTTTTGGCAATTGGATGAAGTTCCTGCCCAAATTATCAAAGGGTATACACCCTATGGCATCACAAAATTAAGCGTTAACGAGGATCTTATTGTAGGGGATGATTTGGTCGTAAGGGGAAGCTATTCAAATGGACATAAAGGAAGTCGCTTGGTGCTTTCAAATCCTAGCGGAGGTGGAATTGATTCAATAGTATTAAATGGTTTGGTTAAAGAAAATTTTAAGCTAACTATGAATCCTAAAGTAGCTGGAAAATTCAAATATACTTTGGTAGAGAAAGATTCACTCGGAACAATAATATCTAGTGAGCCTTTGCCTTTAAATATAGAAGGGCGGAATTCTTTAAAAGTTTTGATGATCAACAATTTTCCCACCTTTGAGACGAAATACTTGAAAAATTATTTAGCAGAATTGGGACATGAAGTGACCATCCGGAGTCAGTTAACTAAAAACAAGTATAAATATGAATATTTCAATACTGAAAAACAACCTTTTTATAGTTTCACAGAAAAACAATTAGAAGACTATGACTTACTGTTTATTGATTCCGAATCTTATGTTGACCTATCCAGAAATAGTCTTTCTGCTCTCCGTAATAGTATAAGAAATAGTGGGCTTGGCTTGTTTATTCAGCCAGAAGCGAGTTTTTTTAAGTTAACCAAGGAAAGATCGGGATTTTCATTTGTCCCATCTAAGACAGTAAAATCCGGTTTAGAGTTCTCATCCAACGCTGTACTTGAAAAGCACCCTTATGATTTCAAAGAAGAGCATGGTTTAGAGAAAATATATGAATATAATAACAACACTTTAGCAGCATACCGTCGAATGGAAAATGGCCGTTTAGGCACAACATTACTTCAAAATACATATCAGTTGCTTCTCAAGGGTTTTAAAGAAACTTATGAGCAGTTTTGGTCTGAAATAATAAGTGATTTGGCAAAACGAAATTATTTGCAAACAGAATGGATAAAAAGTTCAAGATTTGCTCACCAAGATCGCCCCTTTCATTTTAAAATAAAAACCGCTATTGATAATCCAACTATCTTAAATGCGGAGGGAATGCAAATAGCATTGCAGCAAGATGTGGATATTAAAAGTAATTGGAATGGAACAACTTTTCCCACTAAGGTTGGTTGGAACCAATTACATGTAAAAAATGACTCTCTTTCAAAGTATGACTATTACGTTATGGATACTTTGAATTGGAAATCGTTAATGGCATTCAGTACTTTTGAAGAAAACCAGCGTCATTTTGATGGCACTTATGAAAATCAAGATAAAGTAAAATTCTTAGTGCCTATAAATCAATTTTGGTTCTATTTAATTTTTATAGTAGGAATGGGGTATTTATGGTTAGAGCCTAAATTGCTTTCAAAATAGGTATTTTGGTTTGCGAAAATATCGTGTGTAACTTGTAGAATACAAAATTAAGATGGCCACAAGTTATACCCATCAAAGGGCTATTGATCAGATAATAAAAAATTATACGGCCTTCATTTGATTACAAAAAAATTACTTCTACTATACTTGAAAAGAAAGAAATAGAATAATAATTGAATTTATATGTGGAAAAGGGTAATAGACATTCGTGGTTTTAGTTTGTGGATAATGGTATTTGTTCATAAAAGGAGACACTGTTCCTCAAAGTGCCTGAGTTGAAAAAAGTAAAGGTTTTACATTATCCCAATATTGGTCTTTTTTATGGATGATACGGAACCGATTTATTAGTAGGGAAACAATACCAATAATTGTGGACTAGCCAAAACGTATTGATTTTCCCCTTTAATTATATTATTTTCTATTTTACAATTCCAAATTAAAACAGGTCTTGGCGTCTTTGATCTTAGAATTGGGATTTTACTACCGTGGATTTAGCATTTTTGACTTAATTGGTAAATGGCCTCTATTTGGACTTTATATCATTTAAACTTTTGTTAACCAAGGCAATAAATATTAAATTTTCGTAGTTTTGTAAGATAGATGAAATCCATAATTCGCCACATACTATCATTCGCAATGGCATTTTTAGTGCTATTCTCCACTATTTCTTTTACGGTGGACATGCATTTTTGTGGTGAACATTTGGTAGATTTTAGCTTATTCAAAAAGGCGGATACCTGCGGTATGGAGGCAATGTTCAATACTGCAATGGGTGACCAGATGAATATGGACATGGGCTGTTGTAGTGAAGTCAATATCGTGCAGCAAGGCCAGGATGATCTAAAAATATCCTTTGAAAAGATTTCATTTGAACACCAACTTTTTGTTACCACCTTTACATCTTCCTATATTGATTTATTCCAAGGACTGGATAACAATGTTGTCCCACATAAGGAATACCCACCTCCCTTATTGATCAAGGACGTTATAATCCATGATCAACAGTTTCTTATTTGATTTAAAGTTTTGAATAGCCCAACAGCTCTGGCTGTGATAGGGCTCATCGCGTTGTATGTATTCCCATACAAAGCTTTATTCTAATTTTTTTAAATCAAATCCAATGCTGAACAAAAGCATCAAATTTTTTATAGATAATAAGCTGGTAGCTGTATTATTACTCCTACTTTTCGTTGGTTGGGGTACTATAAACGCCCCTTTTAATTGGAATCTAGGTTTTCTACCAAGCGATCCGGTTGCGGTGGATGCCATTCCAGATATTGGTGAAAACCAACAAATTGTTTTTACCAAATGGACGGGACGCTCGCCTCAAGATATTGAGGATCAAATCACTTACCCTTTAACCACTTCCTTGTTGGGTATACCTGGGGTAAAGACGATACGTAGTTCATCTATGTTCGGATTTTCCAGCATCTATATCATTTTTGAGGAAGATATTGAGTTTTACTGGAGTCGTAGCCGAATTCTTGAAAAATTGAATTCCTTGCCCAATAACTTACTGCCGGAGGGTGTAAATCCATCCTTGGGCCCAGATGCGACTGGACTTGGTCAGATATTTTGGTATACCTTGGAAGGTAGGGACGAAAACGGAGAGGTCACTGGGGGTTGGGACCTTCAGGAATTGAGAAGTGTTCAGGATTATTATGTGAAATTTGCGCTTTCTTCGGCAAGTGGGGTATCCGAAGTGGCCTCTATTGGTGGTTATGTACAGGAATACCAGATAGATGTTAAGCCAGAGTTGATGAAGCAATACAATATTGGGCTTCAGCAGGTAGTAATGGCAGTAAAGCAAAGTAATAGGGATATTGGGGCGCAAACCTTGGAGATCAACCAGGCTGAATATTTGGTGCGTGGCTTGGGATACATTAAATCCTTGGAGGATATAAAAAACGCGGTAGTCACCGCTACCGATTTTACGTCAATCCGCATAAAAGATATCGCCAATGTCTCCTTAGGTCCGGCGGTCCGAAGGGGTATTTTGGATAAAGAAGGCGCCGAAGTTGCAGGAGGGGTAGTGGTAGCAAGATATGGTGCAAATCCTATGGAGGTCATTACCAATGTAAAGACCAAAATACAAGAGTTGAGTGCAGGCATGCCTTCAAAACAGCTTAGTGATGGCCGAACGTCCCAATTGACCATTGTTCCCTTTTATGACAGGACAGAACTGATTCAGGAGACTTTGGGGACATTGAACGAGGCTTTGACGTTGGAGATATTGATCACCATTTTGGTTATTATTGTAATGGTGTTCAACCTTAGGGCTTCCATATTAATTTCAGGGCTATTGCCTGTTGCCGTATTGATGGTATTTATAGCGATGAAACTTTTTGGAGTGGATGCCAATATTGTTGCCCTGTCCGGGATAGCTATTGCTATTGGTACCATGGTGGATGTCGGGGTTATCCTGGCTGAGAACATCATTCGTCATATAGATGAAGACGAGGGAAAACAACCAATGGATGCCATTGTATATAATGCTACTTCCGAAGTTTCTGGTGCTATCCTAACCGCAGTAATGACTACGATCATTAGTTTTATACCCGTATTTACGATGATCGGGGCAGAAGGGAAACTCTTTAGGCCATTGGCATTTACCAAAACCATGGCCTTAACGGCATCCTTAATCATTGCCTTGTTCCTTATTCCTCCTTTTGCCGCCTACTTGTTCCGAAAGAGAAACTATAAATTGAACCTGCGTTATGGATTGAACATCTTATTAATGGCGGGAGGTTTGGTTGCAATCGTAAGTGGATACTGGCTTGGATCTGTATTGATCGCTTTTGGGGTTACCGGTATCCTAAAATTAAAAGGAAAACTCGACGAGAAAAACACAAATCTTGTCAATATTGCAATTTCGGTAGTCGCGATAGTCTTTTTATTGGCAACCTATTGGCGTCCACTTGGATTTGACAGAAGCGTATTTATGAACTTGTTGTTCGTTAGTATTATCTGTTTTGGACTTTTGGCGGTGTTCTATGTTTTACAAAAATATTATTCGCGCATCCTCCAATGGGCCTTGCAAAATAAACTACTCTTTTTAATGGTTCCAACCAC
>JBLGAT010000063.1:0-15667 GCA_047612485.1 Psychroserpens sp. | reverse complement strand
GAGCTATTTGCAATTAAAATTTAGAGCGGGAGACCGGGTTCGAACCGGCGACATTCAGCTTGGAAGGCTGACGCTCTACCAACTGAGCTACTCCCGCATTTTAATTTTTAGGCAAACCTAAAAATTTCTTTCATAATTTCAAAAACAAACATTCTGTATTTTCATACAAAGACCCTTTAAGCCTTTTTGTGGGGAGAGCAGGATTCGAACCTGCGAAGACGTAGTCAGCAGATTTACAGTCTGCCCTCGTTGGCCGCTTGAGTATCTCCCCAAACCAATATTTAAAGAACTTAAGAGCCGATAGAGGGACTCGAACCCACGACCTGCTGATTACAAATCAGCTGCTCTAGCCAGCTGAGCTACATCGGCCTTTAACCAACTTTTTCTCTCACAAAAAAGCCCGCTATTTCTAACGGACTGCAAATGTATACGTTTTTTTAATTATTCAAAACATTTTTCGAACAATTTTAACCAAAGTTATGCTTTTAATTTTTCCTTGCGTTTTATCAATTTTCTCTCCAACGAACTAGATGCCACATCCACAGCCTCTTCGAACGATTTACACTGCTTTTTTATTATAAATTGATCTTTGGGGACATGAACCTTAATCTCTACAATTTTATTTTCCTTGGAACTTGTATTCTCCACCTTCAAGTAGACATCGGAACTGATGATCTTGTCGTAATATTGATCCAACTTGTTCAATCTAGATTGAACAAAGTCGATTAGCTTTCCTTCCGCATTGAAATTAACAGATTGAACATTTACTTTCATAGGCTAACATTTTAAAAATTAAATATTGAAAAAAAATCTTGTGCTATTTCTTATTTCTTGGATGGGAAGTGAAATGTACTTTTTTAAGCTCGGCAATATTGTTATGGGTATATACCTGCGTGGAAGCCAAACTTGAATGACCCAACAATTCTTTGACCGAATTTAAATCCGCACCCTTGTTGAGCAAATGAGTCGCAAATGTGTGTCTTAATATATGCGGACTCTTCTTTACCTTGGAGGACACTGTACCAAAATACCGATTAATAATTCTATAAACAAGTGTTTCATATATTTTATTGCCGCCTTTCGACAGAAAGACATATTCCCCATCCCCAATAGATTCCAAGGCATCCCTGTAAGCAAAATAGCCATGAAACAACTCTTGTGTAGAAGGCAACAAGGGCAGGATGCGCTCTTTATTGCGCTTCCCCAACACCTTTAGGGTCCTGGATGAAAAATCCAAATTGCCCAGCTTCAAATTTATCATTTCCGCCCTACGGATCCCAGTAGTATACAACAAGGCCACGATCAACTTATCCCGTGTACCCTCAAAATCATCGGTGTAGTTTATGTGCTGCAAAACAGATTCCATTTCTGATTCCGAAAACGGTATCTCCACTTTTTTTGCGGTTTTCAAAGCTGTATGTTTCACCAACGGATTGGAGGATATACGCCCTATTCGCAAAAGAAATTTATAATACGCTTTTAATGAGGCTATTTTACGATTGATTGTTCTATTGGACACCTTGGAGTCTACCAAATGGACAATCCAACTTCTTATGAGACTATAATTGGCCGTATCAATGTCGTCCAGCGAATATTCTTTGGAACAAAACAAAATCCATTCCTCCAAATCGGCTTTGTACGCGGTAACTGTATGGGGAGAATATTTCCGTTCCAGAGAAAGATAAGACAAAAAAGACGGAATAGACATAGGCCAGCTTTAATAGCTAAGTTACCATTTTAATGACAGGATTGCGCATAAAAAAAGAGAATCCCGCCAAAGGCAGGATTCTCTTACTTATCTCGTTCCTAGGAACTATATCTCTTCTTGATCTCTAAGACCTTGGATATATTCTGCTTTTTGAATTTGAGCTCTTCGCTCTACAGAAGGCTTACTGAACGCCTGACGCTTTCGCAACTGACGCATAGTACCAGTCTTATCAAACTTTCGCTTGAAACGCTTTAGCGGCCTATCAATATTTTCTCCTTCTTTAATTGGTATAATTAACATAAGCTTTAACCTCCTCTCTTTTGTGATTTTTAAGACTGCAAATATAGTAACTATATTCAATTGGACAACCTAAATCTAAATAAAAATTACCTTTAAAAAATCAACACGGAATTAATAGTCGTAAAAACAGCTAGACAAGCCATTTCATAAAAGCAGGTCAAGTACAAACATATCAATTTGTATATACCCTACTAGGTTTTTTTAGTCTATTTCCTTCAGCCCAAGACCCCCGAATCTATTAAAATGCTTTCATTTTATTGCCATTCTTTTCAAATAAAGCAACAATTTTGACAATATCCTCTGTTTGGGACTTATTTAATTTATTCCGAGCAACTGTACCCATATCTGTCCATGCAACAGATTTATATAATTATTCTTAATTGATAATTAAATGTATTTAAACGGTAGGGGCCCTATATTCCTTTTTATCTATTACCATCTTAGAGATAATTTCCCTAAGTATTTCCGACGTACCACCGCCAATTGGCCCTAATCTACTATCCCTAAAGTTACGAGCCATAGGATAATCTTCTATATAGCCATAACCTCCTAGAAATTGCAAACATTCATAAGCAACCTCATCGGCTATTTTGGTGGATTTCAATTTGGAAATAGTGGCTTCCTTAACTACGTATTGCCCCTTATCCAAACGATAGGCTACTGAATAATTGTATTCCTTGCACATATCTATATCTCCATATAAATCTGCAATTCTATGTCTTAAGGCCTGAAATTTATTAATTGACTTTCCAAAAGCCTCTCTTTCTGACATATAATTTAACGCATATTCCAAAACATGCTCTGATCTTGCATGGGCATTGATTCCCATAATCAAACGCTCCAATGCGAAATGTTCCATGATATAGGAAAATCCCATATTCTCCTCACCCATGAGGTTTTCAACTGGTATTTTAACGTTATCGAAAGCTAATTCAGCAGTATCCGAAGCACGCCAACCTAATTTGTTTAATTTGTTTGCAGTTACCCCTAGGCTTTGCCTATCTACAACAAAAATGCTAATTCCTTTATTTCCAAGAGAAGGGTCTGTTTTTGCAGCAACAATCATGTAGTCCGCATATACTCCATTTGTAATGAAGGTTTTGGAACCATTTAATATATAATGTCCACCTTCCCTAACGGCAGTTGTACGCATGGCCGCAACATCACTGCCTGCAAAAGGCTCTGTTATGCACAAACAACCAATTTTTTCCCCATCAACACTTGGTCTTAAATACCTTTCCTTGATATTGGCATCAGCTTCCTTGTTCAAGTGCGTCATGGCCAAATAAGCATGTGCCCAAATAGCAGCTGCAAATCCTCCTGAATTTACCTTTTGCAATTCTTCTAGTAAAATAACCGTATAAAATAGATCTAAACCTAATCCTCCATCTTCCTCTGGAGTGGCGAGACCAAAGTAGCCCATATCGCCAAATTTCTTCCAAATAAACCTTTCAATAGTTCCGCTTTCTTCCCATTTATCTATATGGGGAACAACTTCTTTTTGTAAAAAATCTTTCAGGCTTTGCCTGAATAGTTGATGTTCTTCAGTGAAGTACATACTTTGCATAACTTTTTTTTATAATGACAAATATAATTTAATTATATCAATCTTATCCGCAGGAAAATCTTGTATTTCTGTTAATTCCTCAAAACTGCTGATACCACCATTACTTTCCCGATAGGTCACAATGGCTTTGGACAAGGTATAGGGAATATAGATCAATTGGGACAACTCATCACTAGAAGCTGAATTGACAATGATTTTTGTGATTTGAGGTTTGCTCAAAAGCTTGAACCTGACCAAGACCCGGGCCGCTACCTCCCGCTCCAGGCCATAAACATGATAGAGTTGACCTTCTTGCAAAAAGCCACCCAAACGATCCCTGAATTTCATGATGCGCACCGATAGCTTATCCCCTATTCCACGAACTATTTTCAGTTCTTCCGCCGTAACCGCATTGAGATCCCTTACCGAAATAATCTTGACCGAATTGGAGACCACACCTTGTTTTATTTTGGCCGTTGGCGAAGTGGTCCCTTTTTCATTGATCCATTCCAGAAACTTAAAGAAAGGGGAAATCCCCATCAACAGGGAGTCACTTATTTGTGTGACTTGTTGAAAATCTGAAATAGTGTTCACGTACTTACCTTCGGCCCTATATGCATGGAGCCTATCAATTTCAACTACGCTCATACCCAGCACATATCCCTTATGGTCACTTATAAAGTTTGGATTAAAGGGAAATAGGGTCAAGGAATCCCTTACCGCTCTTATTGACTCTATTTTGTTTTGAGCGTCTTTATCCGGGAAGAACGAACTTTCAAAAGGGACAGGATAAATTTTAAGATAAAAATAGCCTAATTGCAGCACCAATATGATGGCAAGCAAAAAGAACATCCCATTGCGTTCTCTTTTGTTGAACCTAAAATGGGATGTCCTATCTTTTTTTCTCAAATTGAATTACTTATTCATTTTGTCTGATTACCTCATCGTCATTCTCCGAATACGAATCCGGTTCTGGCTTTGGCGGAATGGTCAATACTTTGTAAAAAAAATACCCAGCAAAAAATATCACAATTCCTTGGGCAAAAAACATAACAATTAAAGCTGACGTGTTCATAATGTTGCCCTCCCCTCTCTTTTGCGTTTGTTATAAGCTAAATATACTAAAAATGCGATAAATGCAAACATGGCAAGTAACATGGTTCTACCGATGTTCTTATAAAAAACTTTATTGATGAACGAGCCCTTGGCAATGACGTCCCCAGGTTTAACTAGATCGCCTACCTTTACAACTGTTCTTTGATCCTCCTTGAAGGAATACGTTTTAAAGTCGATAAATTTCTCCTCAAAAGAGACCTTTTTAACTTTGTCATACCGTTTTCTGGTGTTTTCAAAGGAGAATTTAACCTCCTGTGCCCCCACTTCATCTACTGTCCCCACAGAAGCGCTATCACCATTGAATTTTTCCGCATAGTATTCGTCCGCAAAGGCGGAACTGTTATAGGTATCCTTGTGAAGGATAGTATCGACCATATTGGGGATACTGGCCAAAAAGACCCACCCTAATAATACAGGGGTAATAAATTTGATAATAAATTTATAGACCAATGGAATCTTTATATCGGCACCGGTGTTTATTTCTTTCCATCCTTTCTCCATACCAAAGATCCAAGCAAAAAGTATAACCTCAAAGAAGGCAAAAACCACCAGACTTACGGTGCCTCCCCAATAGTCATAATCATCAAACACTCCCTCTTGATAAAAGAATACGGTTGGCAATCCCATCAACAAGGCCAAAGCTCCAAAAGACCAAGCCCCTTTTTCCTGTCCCCAACCAAACTCGTCCCTCATAAAACCAATCCAGGGGGTCCCCATTGCAAGGGAACTGGTAATCCCCGCAAAAAACAATAATCCAAACCACATTACTCCAGCTACAGCTGCCAAAATTGGGCCCCACTGCTGAAATAGATAGGGCATGGTCTGAAACGCCATCCCGAAACCTGCATTATTGATCACCCAATCCAAACCAAGATATCCGGCAGCAATTGGAATAACAATAGCACTCCCTAGCACTACTTCAACAAAACCGTTCATGAAACCAGCAGAGACCGCATTTAACGCGATATCGTCTTTACTTCGTACATAAGATGCATAACAATGAATAGTCCCCATACCTACGGAGAGGGTAAAGAATATTTGTCCGGCCGCTGCCAACCAGACTTTAGGATTCAATAAGGTATCGTATTGTGGGGTCCATAGAAAATTTAAACCATCCCAAGCGTTGGCATCTGGAAAAAGATTAGAAGCGCCACTGGTCCCTAGGGTATACCCACGAATGGCAAGAAACACTCCAAACAAAATTAAAAGGGGCATCCCAATCTTCGCCACTTTTTCTACCCCACCCAATCCCTTTGAAAGGATAAAGGTATTCAAGGCCAAGCAAAGCACATAAAACACGATGGCCTCAAAAGGGATCCCTGTTGTACTATATCCCACATCCACATAGGAATTAAAAAACCCTGCCACTTCGCCCTGGGACATCCCTCCAAAAGTACCTGCTATGGAATGGTACACGTAAGAAAGCGTCCAAGATTCTATGTAGGCATAATAGGCGACAATAGCCAAATTCGTGAAAATTCCGAAGACCCCAATATATTTTAAGACACTACCCTTGACCATAGAATCAAAAATGTAGGGTGTGCTATGGTTGCCAAATTTACCGCCATAACGTCCCGAGGACCACTCGATAAACAGTAAGGGTATTCCCATTAATAAGAAACAAACCAAATATGGAATGATGAATGCACCCCCTCCGTTTTGAACAGCTTGAACTGGAAAGCGAAGGAAGTTACCCAATCCCACAGCATTTCCTGCCATTGCCAAAATTAATCCCATCCTGGAGCCCCAAGAATCTGATGTTTTTGCCATGATGTAATGGTTAAATCTAAGATCTATTTAACCGGCATGAAATATCGTAAAAAAACACACACGCAAAAGAAAATTATTCTGAAATATAAAATCCCGTTTAAGTTGCTAAAGACAACCTAAACGGGATTCTGAAATATCGTCAAAAAATGACTGTTTAACCTATTGCTTTTTAAATAATTTATTCGCTTTCAAATCAATTAAGTATTTGTTCAGGTCGATTTTCACTTCTCCGGACATGATATACAATCCTATAATATTAGGGAAGGACATTGCCAAGATCATCATATCGGAAAAATCCAATACTGCTCCTAAACTCACGGAAGCACCAATGACAACAAATACCAAGAACAACATTTTATATGCAAATTCGGTTCTTTTGCTTTTTCCGAACAAATAAGTCCATGCTCTCATTCCATAATATGACCATGATATCATGGTGGAAAATGCGAAAAGAAATACTGCCAAGGCCAATACATATGGGAACCATGAAATTTGGCTTCCAAAGGCATCAGATGTCAATTGTGCACCCGCCATACCTTCTACCTCATGCATCCCTGTGAAGATAAGTACCAAGGCAGTTAACGTACATACTACTACAGTATCTATAAATGGCTCCAAAAGCGCCACAAAGCCTTCTGATGGAGGATGGTTCGTCTTTGCTGTACTATGGGCAATGGCCGCAGAGCCTACCCCGGCTTCATTGGAAAAGGCCGCTCGTTGAAATCCTACGATCAACACCCCTACAATACCACCTTTAAGTGCACTTGGACTAAATGCGCCATCATAAATCGCAGAAAATGCAGGTCCAATATTCTCTATGTTCATAATAATTACTGCCAAAGCGGCAACGATATAAACTGAAGCCATGACTGGCACTACCCTACCGGTAACTTTGGCAATACTATTGATTCCTCCTATGATTACAACTCCAACAAGAATAGCTGTAATTATACCAAACCAAAATCCATTTCCTACAAGTGCCGGGAATTGGCCGGATAATTGTTCAAATGACTGGTTGGCCTGGAACATATTACCCCCACCAAAGGAAGCACCTACGGCAAGCACGGCAAACAATCCTGCCAATACCTTTCCAAAACCTTTCATGTTTCTTTTTTCAAGACCATATCTCAAATAATTCATTGGTCCACCAAAGACACGACCATCGGGAAGGATATTTCTATATTTTACTCCTAAGGTACACTCTACAAATTTTGAAGACATTCCCAATAGACCACATACGATCATCCAAAATGTAGCTCCCGCACCCCCTAAAGAGACCGCAACCCCTACTCCTGCAATATTTCCCAATCCTACGGTACCTGACACCGCAGTAGCCAAGGCCTGAAAATGTGTTACTTGTCCAGGAGCATCTGGATCATCATATTTCCCTCTCGCCAAATCCAAAGAATGTCTAAAGCCCCTAATGTTGATAAAGCCCATTCTTAGTGTAAAGAATAATGCCCCCAACACCAACCATATTACGATAAAAGGAATTCCTTTTTCTTGGGGATCCCCATTTGGGTGTCTTATTATTTCTGGACTGTCGTATTTAATGGAAGCCAAAAAATGGGCACCTTGTTTTATAACATCCTCTTGGTTATTGGAATCGTAAATAACCCCTCCTTCTTTAACCAAATATTTAAGACTTCCATCAACGGGAGTATTTACCGTTTCCGTTACCCCACTTTTCTTAGATACAATGGCAATTGCATCCCCTTTTTTTACTTTTGCCCCTTCTGGCTTTAACCATTTCTGAAGCACATACTTATCGTTTGCTTCTGGCGACCAACCTGGAGCTCCTACCCGTTTTACATCTGCATAAATCACTGGATCATATATTCCAATAGCGGCAAAAGGATCCCAAAACAATACAGATCCCAATGCACTAACCGCAGGGGTCATTGCTCCATTGAAAACTTCCGTGATTTCTTCAGTTGGAACCTTATATTCTTTTGAAACGGACAATCCATTGACATCCGTTATGGTCACATCATAAGCAAGACCCTCTACCAAGCCACTTGCTCTGTTAGAAGACAAAGGTGTTGCTTGGTTGCTCCATTTGTAGGTATATGGGGCTGTTCCTCCATCTACCTTAAGTTCTATAACACCATCATTTATCCTTTTTGATGGGTTGATAAGTTTTTCTGTTACTGTTAATTCTTGGGAAAATACTGCTAAGGATAGCAGCATAAAAATGGAAGATATATATTTCTTCATAAGAAATTTATGTTGGTATGATTTGATTAACGCTCGGCAATATCATAAAAAAAATCCTCGGAATCAAGTATTCTATTGAAATATCATTGGTCAATATGGAACATTTCATTCAATTTCTTAATTTGCTCGGGTCGACCCAATACAATCACCTTACTTTTGGGCTGCATCTGCAAATCTGCTTCGGGATTGATAATATAATTGCCATTGGGATCAATATACCCAATTATGGTACACCCTGTCTTTTTTCGCAAATCCAAATCCCTCAAGGAGTTACATTCTACCTCATTGGCAAAATTCTCAATGGCGATCTCTTCCAAGTTGGTTGTGTGTTCCCCTTCAGTGGACAATTTATCCATAAAAGTGATCAAATCGGGCATGAGCACCAAAGAGGCCATATGGTCCCCCCCAATCTTGTCAGGCATAATGACCTTATCAGCTCCTGCCAATTGTAGTTTCTTTTGTGAGGTGGCCAAAGAGGCTCTACTTATGATAAATAATTTTTTGTTCATTTGTCTGGCTGAAAGTACCACAAACAAATTGGCGGCATCATCTGGCATCGCAGTAATTAAAAATTGTGCCTTTTCAACACCAGCTTCTTTCAACACCTCATCATCAATGGCGTCACCCTCTACAAACAGGATATCGTTCTCATATTTCTCTATAACCTCCTTGTCCCTTTCTACAACCACAAACGGCCTCTTATATGCTCTAAGTCGTTCTGTAGCTTGCATGCCATTTCTACCAAATCCACAAACAATGACATGGTTAGATAAATTATTGATTTTTTGTTTCACTTTTTTCTTTTTTAAAAGTTGAAGGGAGTTTCTCCCCAAAATATATTCGGTAATAACGGAAATGGCAAATGCAAATATGAAAACACTGGAAATAATCAAAAACACGGTAAAAATCTTGGCTACCGTATCCAAGGGCTTCACCTCGGAAAAGCCCACTGTGGTTACTGTAATGACCGTCATATAGAATGCGTCCAGCCAATTATAATCCGATAAGTACCTATACCCCAATATTCCAATAACCAATACACTTAGCACCATTACCATGGCCAAATATATTTTTGAACGAAACAGTTTTATCATAGTTAAAGATCAAATACGGAGGTCCGCTTGGTATATAGCAAATCTTTTATTTTTAGCCAAAAAGCGAGAAAAAGATACACCGCAAATCCGAAACCTAGGGTTACAAAGGTGAGATAAATAAATGTAGTCCTAACAACACGAGCCCTTATTCCCAGGCGTTCCGCAATGCGCCGACATACTTCAAATCCTCTTTTTTGAAGATAGTACAATAAACGATAGAAAGAATCCATTGGCTAAAATTAATTATTTCTGCCCAATATACTAATACCAACGGGACATTGAAGACATTTATTTTTGGTACAATATGAATTATACAACTGTAGTAGTCCCTGACTGTCCATACCACTTTTACGGGATACACCCAGGTTCTCAAAATTGGAGATGACCGAATTTTGTTCCGGTTTCAATGCCGTGGCTAGCCCTGTAATAACATCGGAACCCTCCTTTCCCCTTGAACGATAATAACAAAATTTCAATGGCAAAATAGCATTGACAATGATCAATTCCACCAAGGACCTTGATACCTTTTTCTGTTGCTTTTTGGATACCTTGCCGAAGGTGAAATGAGTAGTCCAATAAGAGCTGGCAGTAACCGTCAACAAATCATAGATCTCATCTAAGGTTTCGGCCCCCATCAGTTTGCTGAACAGGTGTTCTTGCTTTGCATATAATGCGGCCACTTGGGATAGTCTTATCGTGGGGAAATTTTGGGGGCGTAACTTAAAAAAATCAGGCTTTAAAAGTGTGGCACCAGAGAAACCGTATTTGACGGTCAGATAATTATATTCCTTTTTAAGGTCAAGGTATTGGTCATCCAAAATGGATTCATCTTCCAAGAATCCGGCAGTGCCCATCAACATACTTTCCAATCGACGTTCATCCCTGTTCAATTTCCTTACTATAGAATACGGAATGGCCTTTCCGATTTCAAAAAAAGCGTCTCCATTTATTTTGGTCCCAAAACTTTTTATGAGCAACAAAAAAAGGACCTGCTCCCAATCATGCTTGTATTCCTTGAGCAGTTGGGCAATTAATACAGACCTCGATTCCAAGCGCTCAAAATAGAGACGTTCCAACCAATTTTGCAATTTGAAATCATCAAACTCCTTAATAGCACCCCCGCAATTGATAAATGAATCCCTCTTCCTAGAAAACAATTCCCCATAGGAATTTAGCAATGACTGCGGAATATAATCCTTTAATTGAAGGGTCGGAACCTTACTTTTGTCTGTTCTAAAAATATTGGCGTCGTCTTCCCAGACTACATGAAGTATTACGGTATTGTATTTTTCATCTGTTTCATGATGATGGACGTACCAATCCGATGAACGCAAATGCATTTCCACATTTCGAGCCCACAATTGGTCTCCTATTTTTATACGGGCATTAAAAAAATCAGGACCTGCCAAATGATTGTGCTTTCCATAATCCTTTATAACAATAGGCACCCCTTCAACCGTTCTTAAAGGTTGTACTTGCAATTTCTTGTAATTTCAGATAAAATGCAACAAATCTTCACGCATCCTCCTAAGATAAAAAAATCCTGTCAAACGCAGAAAAATATCTACATATGACAGGATCTTTCAAAACTGAAATATTATACTTAATCTACAACCTCACCTTCCCACTTCATAAAACCACCTTCTAGATTATAGGCGTTTTTAAAACCTGCGTTATTCATAATGGCACATGCTTGTCCACTCCTGTTTCCTGATCTACAGTACACATAATAATTTTTGGATTTGTCCAATTTCTCCAATTCCTCCAAAAATTCTTGCCCCAAATAGATATCTATATTGGTAGATCCCGGTATAAACCCTTCTTCAACTTCATCGGAAGTACGTACATCCAATATAAATGCATTATCGTCTTGTTCTAATTTAGAGCTCCACTCTTCTTGTGATAAATTTGCCATTTTTTCATTTTATGGACCAAAAATAAGGCTTTTCCCGTAATAATTGGCAATACATACTTGATCATATCCCTAATTATATTTAACAAAATATTATAGCATGGTCTATTGTAGAATCGAAAAATAAAAATACATTTGTATATACAATTGTTGTAATAACATGAATGTAGAGGAAATCATAAAAACGGGAAAGAAGATACCCCTTGAAAGCAGGACCCTTATTCATTTGAGCTTGGTGGAGCACAAAATAAATGAGGTAATTTCCAATGCACTAAAACCTCTTGAAGTATCACTCCAACAATTTAATGTATTACGAATCCTTAGGGGTCAAAAAGGTAGACCTGCCAATCTATCCACTTTAAACGAAAGAATGGTTACCAAGATGAGCAATACCACACGGTTAGTGGACAAGTTGATTACTAAAGGTTATGTTGATCGCATTACTTGTGAGAGCAACAGACGTAAAGTAGAAATCAACATTACCGCTTCTGGAGAAAAGGCATTATTGGAAATGGACAAAGCCATGAAGAAATCAGAGCAAGCGGTGGTGAAAAATTTCACCGAGGAAGATCTCCAATTATTAAATAAGTTATTGGATAAATTTTAAATTAAAACCAGTTATAAAAATGAATACCTATATAGACAGTTTAAATTGGCGATATGCCACCAAAAAATTTGATGCCACGAAAAAGGTATCAAGTGCAGACTTGGATTCCTTATTGGAAGCAACTACTTTGAGTGCTTCTTCCTTTGGCCTACAACCATACAAAATATTTGTTGTGGAAAACGCCGAAATCAGGTCTAAATTAAGGCCTGCTGCTTGGGACCAATCCCAAATCACGGAAGCTTCCCATCTGATAGTTCTCGCCAACCAAAATTCATTTGGCGCTGAATTGGTAGAGGAATATGTGGAAAACGTAAGTGAAACACGAGGGGTACCTGCTGAAGGGCTTAAAGGATATGCAGATTTTATGATATCGAAATTGGTGCCACTTTCCGAGGATGCCAAGGCGGTATGGACTGCAAAACAAACCTACATCGCCCTGGGAAATCTATTATCGGCAGCAGCAATCAACAAAATCGACGCCTGTCCAATGGAAGGCTTTGATGCCGCTCAATTCAACGATATTTTAGGTTTAACCGAGAAAGGGTTAAACACAGCAGTATTGGTGGCCGTTGGATATCGATCCGAAGAAGATGAAACCCAGCATTACAAGAAAGTTAGAAAGTCCAAAGAAAATTTAATTACACATATTTAAACAACAAATAATAATTTTAAAATTAAAACAATGAAAAAAAACGTATTCAGTTTTGTATTGGCGGTAGTAGTAGGATCTGTTGCATTTGCAACAACTCCAATCGAAGTAGAAAAGAAAGAAGTAAAAACCTCTGAAAGTACAGTAACGTGGAAAGGCTATAAGGTTACAGGGTCACATTACGGTACAATCAACTTAAGTGAAGGTGCCTTAATGTTCGAAGGGGATAAATTAACAGGAGGCGAATTTATCGTGGATATGACTTCTTTGATATCAACCGATCTAGAGGGCGAATCCAAAGGAAAATTGGAAGGACATTTAAAATCCGATGACTTCTTTGGCATAGAGAACAATCCAACGTCCAAATTGGTATTTATCAATGTTAAAGCCACGGGCAAAAACTCTTATCAGGTAACTGGAGACCTCACTATTAAAGGAAAAACCAATCCGATAACTTTTGATGTTTCTGTTTATGGAAACAAGGCTACAGCTACCATGAAGGTTGACCGTTCAAAATACGACGTAAAATATGGTTCAGGAAGTTTCTTCGACAACTTGGGAGACAAGACCATTTATGATGAATTTGATTTGGTTGTGGATCTAGCTTTCTAATTCCCAATAATAAAAATGTTTAAACCTCACTTTTGTGGGGTTTTTAATTTTTTACGTGACAGCTGTTTGTCAATTTAAATTTCCTTCCTATCTTTGGAGTTCAATGAAAAACAGAATAGCAAATACTTGGTGGTGGAAAAACTTACGAACAACGTCGTGAGCAGAGCACCATTGTAGTTATACTATATAAAAGGCTTGTCATCACGACAAGCCTTTTTTCATTTTCATTTAAATTCCAATATGGGCCATTAAAACTGAGTACATCCATGAAATACAAATTAGTTAGCCATTATAAAAAAATCCTTGCGGACACCATTACGCCTGTTAGTGTATATCTAAAGATAAGGGACAGGTTTCCAAATAGCATCCTCTTGGAGAGTAGCGACTATCATGCAAATGACAATAGCTTCTCTTACATCTGCTGCAATCCCATTGCTTCCATTAAGGTGGAAAATGAAATGGTGGTACAACATTTTCCAGATGGGAGCAAAAAGGAAATTGAGATAACAAGTGATACCGATATTACATCAATTCTGGATGATTTCAGCAAAAAATTCGATGCCCCAAACAATGGCTTTAAATTCATCAATAATGGCTTGTTTGGCTATATGGCGTATGATGCCGTTCGTTATTTCGAAGATTTAAACCTTACCAAAAAGGATAATAGCATTCTTATTCCGGATATATACTATGCCGTTTATCAAAACATCATTGCCATAAACCATTTTAAGAACGAAGCCTATATCTTTGCCCATTGCCATAAAACAGCAAACAACATTCCAGAAATAGAACAAATCTTAAGCGCAAAAAACTTTGCATCCTTTAACTTTTCTAAAGCTGGGGATGCCATCTCCAATTTAAAAGATGAGGAATACAAAGAGCAAGTGGCATTGGCCAAAAAACATTGTCAAAGAGGGGATGTGTTTCAGTTGGTGTTGTCACGAAGGTTTTCACAGGAATTTAAAGGGGACGAATTCAATGTCTACAGGGCTTTACGTTCCATCAACCCTTCCCCTTATTTGTTTTATTTTGATTATGGGGATTTTAAAATATTTGGAAGCTCTCCAGAGGCCCAATTAATTGTAAAAGATGGCAAGGCCGAAATACACCCTATTGCGGGCACCTTCAAAAGAACTGGCAACGACGAACAAGATGCCCTGCTCGCCAAACAACTAAAAGTAGACGATAAGGAAAATAGCGAACATGTGATGTTGGTAGATCTGGCCCGTAACGACCTTAGCCGCCATGGCACCAATGTGGTGGTAGAAAACTATAGGGAGGTACAATTCTTCTCGCATGTAATTCACTTGGTATCCAAAGTAACTGGCCAAAAGAAAAAAGACACCCCAACCATGAAAGTAGTGGCCGATACCTTTCCGGCAGGTACATTAAGTGGAGCCCCAAAACATATGGCCATGCAATTGATAAATAAGTATGAAAAGACCAGTCGGGGATATTACGGAGGGGCCATCGGTTTTATGGATTTCAACGGCAACTTTAACCACGCCATCATGATTCGCACCTTTTTGAGCAAGAACCACGAATTACATTACCAGGCGGGAGCAGGTATAGTAGCGGCATCAAACTCAGATGACGAATTACAGGAGACATACAATAAATTGGGTGCACTGACCAAAGCCCTCGAAATAGCGGAAACAATTTAAAAGTTTAAAAAAAGTTTACCAATCCATTTTTAATCGGGATAGCAAAAGAGGAAATGAAAAACATATTAGTAATAGATAACTACGATAGCTTTACCTATAATCTTGTACATTATTTGGAAGATTTGAATTGTAAGGTGACCGTAAAAAGAAACGACCAATTGAGCATGGAGGAGATAGCACCATATGATAAGATAGTACTTTCACCGGGGCCGGGAATTCCTGATGAAGCAGGGCTATTAAAAGAAATCATAGCCACCTATGCCCCTACAAAGAGTATTTTTGGAGTTTGTTTGGGACAACAGGCCATTGCAGAAGTTTTCGGAGGCTCCTTGGACAATCTTGAACAGGTATACCATGGTATTGCAACGAAGATCACTATTATTAAGGACGATATCCTGTTCCAGGGAATGCCCAAGGAAATTGAAGTGGGACGGTACCACTCATGGGTGGTAAACACCAACCTCCCCACGTC
>JBLGAT010000062.1:0-15995 GCA_047612485.1 Psychroserpens sp. | reverse complement strand
AAACTTTGGAAGTCGGGATTTTTGAATATCACGATAAAATGCCCCTTAAAAGAGGATATGCCGAAAAAGGTATCCGTGTGGTACCAAATGCGGTTGCCCGACATGGGGCCTATATTTCGGCCGGCACGATATTAATGCCCAGTTACGTGAATATTGGAGCATATGTGGATGAAGGGACCATGGTAGATACATGGGCCACAGTTGGCAGTTGTGCCCAGATTGGCAAAAACGTTCATTTGAGTGGCGGAGTGGGAATCGGAGGTGTTTTAGAACCTTTACAAGCAGCCCCTGTCATTATAGAGGACAATGCTTTTATTGGCTCTCGCTGTATTGTTGTTGAAGGCGTTCATGTGGGTTTCGAAGCTGTGCTTGGGGCCAATGTGGTATTGACGGCCTCAACAAAGATCATAGATGTTACCGGAGACACTCCCATTGAGCGCAAAGGGTTTGTTCCCGCTAGGTCTGTAGTAATTCCCGGAAGCTACACCAAAAAATTCCCTGCAGGGGAGTATCAGGTGCCTTGTGCCTTGATCATTGGTCAAAGAAAGGAAAGTACCAATAAAAAAACTTCCTTGAACGATGCACTAAGAGAATATAACGTAGCCGTGTAGAAAATTGTAGGAATTTTATACTTCTATATAATTTTTTCTTCTTTTTTTTGTTATACTTTTGTCAGCAACATTGAAGTGTAGTTACATTATCGACTTTTATGAGTAGTCCCAAAGAAAAAATCACGGCATTAATTATAACTTATAATGAGATTGGATACATTGAAAAATGTATCCAATCCATTGATTTTGCTGATGAAATTATCGTTGTGGATTCTTACAGTACTGATGGTACCTACGAATATCTCTGTGATCATCCCAAGATAAAGGTGATTCAAAATCCTTTTGAAAACTTTACAGCTCAAAAAGCGTTTGCCCTTAAACAGGCGACCAATGATTGGGTGTTGTTTGTAGATGCCGATGAGGTAGTCACTACTAATTTGCAAAGTGAAATAATCGACACTGTAAATAGCGAGAATGAGCATGTAGCCTATTGGTTTTATAGGAAGTTTATGTTTCAAAACAAGGCGTTACATTTTAGCGGATGGCAAACGGATAAAAACTATAGGTTGTTCCGAAAAAGCAAAACCCAATTTTCGGACAAGAAAATTGTTCATGAAACCTTGGACGTTGATGGCACATCTGGTATTTTAAATGAGCAACTGATTCATTATTGCTATAAAAATTACGAGGATTACAAAAGTAAAATGCTGAATTATGGCAGATTAAAGGCCAAAGAAGCTTTTTATAAAGAAAACAAATTCAATTATATTCTACTTGTCCTTAAACCTACTTGGAAATTCTTTAACCATTACGTTTTGCGCTTAGGCATCTTGGATGGCAAAAAAGGAATAATCATCTGTTATCTAAATGCGCTTGGGGATTATGAGCGCTACAAAGAATTGAAGAAGTTGGAAAAAAAAAATGAACTGGCCTACTTCTTGATTATGCCATAAGAAGTCCAATGACTTCTCGTTTTTTTAACCTCTTTTCGGATAGCCACATTTTTAGCAATGGACTCAGGTGTCTTATAGCCCCTTTTATGATCCAGATGAACACATACTGCGCTATATCTCAGCTGCTTGGATCTAATTCCCAAATTGAACAAACGCTCCCCTAACTCACGATCCTGCCCTCCATATTGCATTCGCTCATCAAAACCATTTACTTCCATAATATCATCCTTCCAACCAGAGGAATTATGACCGTTCCAACTCGCATTGGTAGGGGTAAGTTTATTGAACAATTTTGAAATGAATCCTTTGGCGGTAAGTTTATTGTTCTTAAAAGTCTTGGCAATACCTTTGGATTTTAACCACTGTATATTAAAACTGTTTTGCTTTTCGATATCTTCTTTGCTGATTATTTGGGAGATATTCATTGGCAACATATAATAACCCCCTGAAATAAAAAAGCCCTTGGCTTTATTGATGTAATGTACCTCCACAAAGTCTTCCCGTGGAATACAGTCCCCATCGGTCATAATAATATATTCCGAATGACAGGCTACTACCGCTTTATTCAAAATTCTGGATTTCTGAAAGCCCTCATCTTCCTGCCAAACATGTACAATGGGGTAAAAAACCTTCTGCCCCATTTGCTCAATCAGTTCTTTGGTTTTTGGTCCAGAACCGTCATCCGCGATTACCACTTCGAAATCCTTAAAGGTCTGACAATTAAAACCCCACAACACTTTTCTGAGCCAATCCTCAGAATTATAGGTGCTTACAATTATAGAAATCTTGGGATCCATCATGGTAAATTCGATTAAGGGGTAAAAATATAAAACTCTTATTGTATATCTTTGGATTTCCATCAATAATCATGATATCCCCATAACAAACCTTAGGGATTAAGCGCATAAAAAGGACCTATGAAGGTAAAAGAAATACCCGTTTCCATTTTTCACACCCTAAGACTGTTGTCAAAAAAGGTGGGCGATTTTGAAAAAACGGATAAAACAGAAATACCAGTTATCGTTTCACTGACCTCTATTCCCTCGCGTTTACAAACACTGCACATTGTTATAAGAAGCCTTTTAGATCAGGGGGTAATGCCAAAGAAAATTCTTTTGTGGTTAAATGATGCGCTCAAAAATGAAATTCCTCCACAACTATCGAAACTATTGTCCGATCGTTTTGAAATAAAATTTTCTGGCCTCACCTGTTCCCATAGAAAATTGATCCATAGCCTCGAACTATTTGACGACGATATTATTGTGACCTGTGACGACGACCTAATTTATCGCAGATATTGGTTGCAACTACTCTACAAAGAGCATTTGGAATATCCTGACCAAGTGATTGCGAACCAAACAAGATATATACGAACGGGAATCGAAGGTGAGATCCTACCTTACAAAAAATGGACCTACCCCAAACAAGGAATTCCTAATCCAAAAGCCGTAATCCCCATAGGGGCGGGAGGTGTCTTGTACCCACCTCATGCTTTGGCCAAGGAAACCACCAGCAAAAATCTATTTTTAAAATTGACACCAAAAGCAGATGACCTTTGGTTTAAGGCAATGTCCACTATAAACGGCACAATATCAAGAGAGGCCAGCATAAAGCCCAATTATCCCATCCCCATTATAGGGTCTCAAAAGGAATCCCTCAAAAAAACGAATATCGATAAGGATAAAAATAGAATCCAATGGATCGCGGTTTCTGAACATTTCAATATTACATTAGAATAAAGACCTATTGGGTGTTATCTGGTAAAACATCTTAACTTTGGAGCTTTAAATGCAATAATGACCGAAGAAATTAAAACCTGTCTTGATATTCTCCTTAAGGGAGGAATCATACTTTACCCAACCGATACCATATGGGGAATTGGTTGTGATGCCACCAATACTGAAGCGGTCGCAAAAATATATGCACTAAAAAAAAGAGCCAATACTAAAACCATGATCTGCCTGGTGGCCAATGATTTTATGCTGGAACAGCACGTCCAAAAAGTACCCGATGTTGCTTTTGACATTATAGATATGGCCACCAAACCCACGACCATTGTGTACGACCATCCCAAGGGAGTGGCAAAAAGCCTTATTGCTGAGGATGACACCTTGGCGATACGGGTAGCATCCGATAAATTTTGCCAGTACCTTATCCAAAGGTTGAAAAAGCCATTGGTCTCGACTTCCGCCAACATTGCAGGAGCACCCACTCCTGCAAGTTTCAAAGAAATAAGCCCTGAGATTTTAAAAGGTGTGGACTATGTGGTAAATTTGGACCGCGATAAAGAAAAAAGCACTCCCTCATCCATAATTAAACTCGGCAATGATGGAACTGTTAAAGTGATCAGAGAATAAAATGACGCATCAGAACCACAAGAAAGCAATAAAAGACCCCATATTCAAAATTATAGCCGAAGCTGCCAAAGAAATGGACATCAGATGTTATGTCATTGGCGGATATGTAAGGGACTACCTTCTTCAAAGGGGAACTCCCAAGGATATAGATATTGTTACTGTCGGCAGTGGCATTGAGCTGGCAAAAAAAGTAGCGAGCAAACTATCTGAAAAACCTGAGGTTGCCGTTTTCAAAAACTTTGGGACGGCAATGTTAAAAAATAAAGGGGTTGAATTGGAGTTTGTGGGCGCAAGAAAGGAAAGCTACCATCACGATAGTAGAAAACCTGTGGTTGAGGACGGAACCCTGGAAGACGATCAAAAAAGGCGGGATTTCACCATAAACGCCCTTGCCATCTCCCTTAATGAGGATGATTATGGTACTTTATTGGATCCATTTGATGGGATTTCAGACTTGGAAAAGAAATTGATCCGTACCCCACTTGATCCAGATATTACCTATTCCGATGATCCGCTGCGCATGATGCGTGCAATACGATTTGCCTCACAGCTCAATTTCACCATCTATCCCCAATCACTAAATGCAATAACGGAGAATAAGGATCGCATACAGATTATTTCAAAAGAACGTATTGTTGACGAGCTCAACAAAATACTTTCAAGTTCCACGCCATCTCTAGGTCTCGGCCTTTTGCACAAAACAGGATTATTGGAATATATTCTACCGGAACTTACCGCCTTACAAGGGATTGAGGAAATTGAGGGCCAACGACACAAGGATAACTTTTGGCATACGTTGGAGGTAGTGGACAATATTTCCAAACATACGGATAATGTCTGGTTGCGATGGGCAGCCCTGCTGCATGACATAGGCAAGGCCCCAACAAAGAAATTTGACAAAAAAATAGGGTGGACTTTCCACGGGCATGAGTTTATAGGATCTAAAATGACCTATAAAATATTCAAAAGGTTACGTTTGCCCTTGAACGATAAAATGAAATTCGTTCAAAAATTGGTCCTTATGAGCTCTAGGCCCATAGTGCTTTCGGAGGACTTCGTAACTGATTCGGCAGTGCGAAGACTTATTTTTGATGCTGGTGAAAATGTAGAGGATCTAATGACGCTCTGTGAGGCCGATATCACTACCAAAAATTCCAAAAAACAAAAGCAGTACAAGAATAACTTTAAAATTGTACGACAAAAAATAGTGGAGGTCGAAGAGCGGGACCATATAAGGAATTTTCAACCTCCGGTAAGTGGAGAGGAAATCATGGAATCTTTTGGTCTTAAACCATCCAAGGAGATTGGCATTATAAAAGATGCCATAAAGGAAGCAATCTTAGAAGGAGAAATTCCCAATGAATACAAGGCTGCCAAACAATATATGTTTCAAAAGGGCAAGAGCATGGGACTCACAAAATGTTAGGAAGCCAACACAGTTGTAATTTATTACTTGCTTGACATATAAAAATTATTGTTGAATTATATTTATTAAATATTAAACAATAAGCAAAACTATAGTAATTTTGTAGACACATAATTTTTACAATGCATCAGTATTTCAGAAGAATTGCAAAAACAGCCTTAGTATTGGTTTACTTGGTCATTATAGCCGGCACGGTCGTGCGTATGACCGGTAGCGGAATGGGCTGCCCAGATTGGCCAAAGTGTTTTGGATATTACATTCCCCCTACCACTAGTATGGATCTGCAATGGCAACCCAACAAGGTTTTCAAGAAAGGCCAGGTCATTATTGTTGATGAATCTTTAAAGGTGGCCAAGGAAGATTTTGAAACGTCCGATATTTATACTGAAAATAAATGGGAGGCCTACACTAGGCACGATTATGCCATTTTTAATCCAATGCATACATGGATAGAATTCATCAACAGACTTTTTGGTGCCTTGGCCGGTTTGGCCACTTTGGTATTGGCCGTAGTTTCTTTTAGCTATTGGAAAAAGAACAAATTGGTCCCTATATTGTCATGGTTGGTGGTTTTTGGAATGGGCTTTCAGGCCTGGCTTGGGGCAACGGTGGTTTATTCGGTATTATTACCATCCAAAATTTCGATCCATATGGTAATGGCATTGGTAATAGTTGCTGCCCTACTTTATATCATTCACATTTCGGGAACCAAGATAAAGAACAACAAGGCAAACAAGTCCCTCACTACACTTTTGGCCCTGGCGTTGGGGATTACCATGGTACAGATCATTATGGGAACACAGGTCCGACAGTTTGTGGACGAACAAATTGATATTTTTGGGGAATACGCCAAAAATTTATACCTTCAAGACCCCACCCTCATATTTTATATACACCGCTCCTTTTCCATTCTTGTTTTCTTGTTAAATACCATAATTACCTATCGAATATTTAAATTCCAGCTTGGATATCCAAAAATCAAATGGGTGATGGCTCTCATTATATTGGAAATATTTTCAGGTATACTCATGGTATATATTGATTTTCCTTTTGGAAGTCAACCCATTCACTTGATGTTAGCTGCCCTTTTGTTCGGGGTACAATTCTATTTGGTTTTGGAAGCTACAAAAGCAAGTAAAACGTTCAAAACTTTGTAACTTTGCCTCCTCTTAAAAGCTGTTGACAATGATTTATAAGATACGAGTAATTCTAGATGCGGAAGAAGATGTCTTTAGGGATATTGAAATTGAAGGAAATAGAACACTTGAAGAATTTCACAATACGATTATCCAATCCTTTGGGTTTCTAGGGAATGAAATGGCCTCCTTTTATACCTGCGATGACGAGTGGAACCAAGAAGAAGAAATTGCCCTCTCAGATATGGGAGAAGGTGGTTCTGATGTACGTTCCATGCAGGAAACACATATAGAGGACCTACTTACTGAAAACACCCCCAAGCTCATTTATGTGTACGACTTTTTGAGCATGTGGACCTTCTTTGTGGAGTTGGCCGACACGGTGGAAAAAGAGGATGGCAGGGTCTATCCAAACATTTTGTTCAGTTTTGGTGAATTACCTGATTCCCCACCAGAGAAGAATTTTGAATCTGATCCGATGTTCGATTTTGATGATACCTTGGACAACTATGAAGATTTAGATTTTGATGAAAACTGGAACTAGTCCGTTATCATTTTCCAACAGCAATAAATACAAAAAAAATCGCAACCCATTAAATTCCTTGACCAAAGGTATAAACTTCTATTTAAACAACATATGATCAATCTTTACGCTACCCAAATTGAGAGCATCTCCTTGCATCGTGTTGGAAATAAGAACAAGGGAGATGGTGTATTCCTTTCCTCGGAACCTTTCGCCCTAAATGACGAAACTACAGGTCTTTTAAAGGAATACTTTTTTAAACCTTTTAGGGAAAAAGAGGAAAATTATTTCAAGTTCAGCGATGAAGTGGATGTGGAATTCAATGAAATTTATAAAATTGTGTCCGATGTCTTTAACGATCCCAGCACCGCACATGCCAATTCCAAAAAGATTGCAACTCATTTGTTCGAACAATCGAACCATCCCCATATAAAGAGTGGTGAAGTATATATTGCTTACCTCACCGATCTGCTATTGGACAATAAAAAAGTAAATGCAGTAGGAGTATTTAAAAGTGAACTAAAGCACGATTTTCTTCAATTTGAGGAGAAGGGCAACAATTTAGATATATTGGTGCAACAAGGGATCAATATCAACAAGTTGGATAAGGGGTGTCTCATTTTCAATACGGAAAAAGAGGACGGGTATAAAATCCTTTCCGTGGACAGTAATAGGTATGACACTAAATATTGGTTGGAGAATTTTTTGGGGGCAGACCCGTTGTCCGATGATAATTTCAAAACCAAAAACTATTTAAAGTTTTGTCAGAATTTCGCCAAAGATGTTGTGTTACCTGCCGAGGACAAACAACAAGAAGTGCTCTTCATGAACAGGGCAGTGAACCATTTTGCAAAAAATGACGCTTTTGAGGAAACTAATTTCTTGAACGAAGTAATGGGCAATCCTGACCTAATTCCTGAGTTCAAGAATTACAAAGTGGAAAAGGGGCCCAAATATAGTATAGAGGATGTATCAAATTTTGATATCGCCAACAAGGCTGTTTCAGACGCCAGGAAGAAAATTAAGAACGTGATCAACCTGGACACCAATATCCAGATAAAATTGGATTTTATTAACCCAGAGTCAGCAGAGAAATTTGTTGAAAAAGGTTGGGATGAAGAGCGTCAGATGTACTACTATTTGGTCTATTTCAACAAAGAACAAAAAAGCTAGGTCATGTAGACACGTTATATTTTTAATAAAAAAAAGGGACATATAACTATGCCCCCTTTTTTTTACCACACTCTAATGGAATTTAGTATTCCTAAATTTGTATTTTATTCTCCCAAATTTGCTTCATACTAACGTTCTCATAATTCTTTGTTACAAAATCCAAAACGCTACTGAGTATATGACCCATGTTTCTGCTTCTTTTTAAATTGGGATCATAGGTGAGTTCAAAAATTTGTTCGCGCAACATCTTTATATTTTCTATGTTCGAAATTTTATCGCTCTTACATATGGATACCAATTTCTTAATTCTCTTTCCCGAACTCAGTATCCTTTTCGCTACAATGGATCGCTCCTCTATCTTGTATTGATCTATGGAGTGGTCCTGTAATTTCTTGCGCACCATTTCTACCATCAATAAATTCTCCTTAAAAAATTGCGGCCTATATACCTTGAGTTTACCCTCAAAACACTGTTGATCAAAATCAATAGCCCTTATCCTGTACACCACATGGTCAAAATCGTGTGTAGGGACAATAACATAGTTATAGGAACGCATATCGCCTAGCAAACGAATCATGCACCTTTCATTGAATTTCACAAATTCCTTTGCCAATTGGGCCTTTTCGGGCTCTGTACATTTTGGCAACATTTCTTTGATAAAAACATCTCCTGGAATACCAGATATATGCTCTTCTATCAGGGTATCCTTATAAACCAAAAAATTGAGGTTATACGGAGAAAGCATATGCTCCAACTCCAGGCCATAAACTCTGGAGGCATCTGTTTTCTTAACATAAAAATAGGTGAAATTATCATTGAGGATGTTCCTTATTTTTATCCTAAAAGGCTTAGAATTACCAAACGTACAGTAGTCTACCGCATCAACATTTAAATATTGGATAATATTATCACTACCGTCCGAATGTAAAATAGAATATACTTTTTTTAGGCTTAAGTCTATTTCCTGACGTTCATATTCAGAGTAATAGACCCTGATCCACATGGTGTCTTCATCTTTATTATCATAGACCACTACAGAACCATTAAACCGCAGAAGGTCATCATAAAAAATAGGGATTTCTATTTTTCGGCTATAGTGCTGTAAATAAGCATCCAGTCTATCACATATAGGAAAAGCAGGTTTTTTCTTGGACATTAATTTTTCGGACATATTCTACTTAAAAAATTTTATAGGATGTTTAATTGTAACAAAATAAGGTTTTCTTCGTCAAATTACCATAAACAATGCAAAAACCAATCCAATTTTGGAAACGATCCTCTCTGTAAACCATTTGACAAAAAAATTTGGCCATCTCACCGCCGTAAAAGACCTATCATTCACCATTGAAAAGGGAAATGTATACGGTATACTAGGTCCCAATGGGAGCGGTAAATCAACAACCCTGGGCATTGTGTTGAATGTAGTCAACAAAACCAATGGTTCATTTAACTGGTTCAACGGTAGTGTCTCCACACATAACGCACTTAAAAGGGTTGGCGCCATCATAGAGCGTCCAAATTTTTATCCGTACATGACAGCGGTACAAAATCTTAAACTGGTCTGTAAGATAAAAGATGTAAGCACCGATAAGATAGAAGAAAAACTTGAATTGGTTGGCCTATTGGATAGAAAAAATAGTAAATTTCAAACCTATTCCTTAGGCATGAAACAACGTTTGGCCATTGCCTCAGCCCTCTTGAACAATCCGGAAATACTAATATTGGATGAACCGACCAACGGTTTAGACCCCCAGGGCATTCATCAAATAAGGGAAATCATAAAAGAAATAGCCTCACAGGGCACCACCATCCTATTGGCCTCACATTTGTTGGATGAAGTTGAAAAAGTATGCAGTCATGTTGTGATTTTAAGGAAAGGGGAAAAGTTATATTCAGGACCTGTGGATGGTATGATGGGAAGTCATGGCTTTTTTGAGCTAAAAACTAAGGACCTCAAGGGTTTGAGTGACTATTTAAAACAGGATTCCCATTTCAATGCGATAAAAGAGGAAAACGGCCTGATTACTGCCTTTCTATCCGAAGATCTAGATGCCGAGGAACTCAATAAGGAGCTTTTCAAAAAAGGTATCGTGCTTTCACATATAGTAAAACGCAAGGAAAGCTTAGAGGAACAATTTTTGACATTGACAAAAAATTCGCCTCAGTCGGCAGCTACCAACTAAATAAATAAGCCAACCAAGCACCCTCATATAAAACAACTGACTTGATTATGAAAAGATTGTTAGAAATAGAATTTATAAAACTTTGGAACAATAGGGCCAGTAAGGCTCTTATCATATCCTACTTTATCCTGCTCACTTCCATAGCTTTGATAGCAGCGGTAAAGTTTGATATTGGCCCGGTTAAATTTCATCTGGCGGAACAGGGAATTTTCAATTTCCCATATATCTGGCATTTTAACACCTATGTCACCGCCATCTTTAAATTGTTCCTGGCCATAGTCATCGTCTCGATGATGGCCAATGAATATAGCAATAAAACGATAAAACAAAACCTAATCGACGGCCTGTCCAAAAAGGAGTTTGTGCTTTCAAAGTTTTTAACGGTCATTTCCTTTTCTTTGATATCCACTATTTTTGTCTTTGCGGTCTCCTTGATCTTGGGACTTATCTATTCAGATTATACCGAAATTTCAATCATTTTTTCAGAGTTGGAATATCTGTTGGCATTCTTTATAAAATTGGTAGGTTTTTTTTCCTTCTGCCTATTTTTGGGCATACTGGTGAAGCGCTCTGCCTTCGCTTTGGGCTTTCTTATCCTTTGGGCCATTTTTGAAAATTTGGGAATCCGTTTTCTTGTTTGGGGCTTAATAGGCAAGGAAGCCTCTGAAAAGGTTATGGATTATCTTCCTTTAGAATCCATGTCCAATTTATTGAAAGAACCATTTTCCAGACTGGGCGCCGTCCAATCTGTGGCCAAACAGATTGGTGAGAAATTCAATATGGACTATGTGGTGCACTGGTATGAAATACTCATAGTGCTTTTCTGGACCGCTTGTTTTATATACGGGTCCTATGCCTTGTTGAAAAAAAGGGATCTGTAGTTGTTGGGAAGCTTGAGCAATACGAAACTTTTTGATTGGATATTTTCTTCAAGTCATTTTTTTTAAAACCATTTGAGATACAAACGAATCGTTAAAATTCGTTGCCTTGAACTACTTATACCATCCTTCTTTCGTAATTTTACAAGATGAAATTCAAAGTAGTATCGGAATTTAAACCTACCGGAGATCAGCCTAAGGCCATAAAGGAATTGGTGGAGGGCATTGAATCCAATGAACCGTACCAAACCCTTTTAGGGGTCACAGGGTCTGGAAAAACCTTTACCGTTGCCAACGTGATTGAATCAGTCCAAAAGCCAACCTTGGTATTGGCACATAATAAAACTTTAGCAGCCCAATTGTATTCGGAATTTAAACAGTTCTTTCCAGAGAATGCTGTGGAATATTTCGTTTCCTACTATGATTATTACCAACCGGAGGCCTATATCCCTACTTCGGGAACGTATATTGAAAAAGACCTATCCATTAATGAGGACATAGAAAAGTTGCGATTAAGCACCACCTCCTCCCTGCTTTCTGGACGGAGAGACGTTTTGGTGGTAGCATCAGTTTCTTGTCTGTACGGTATTGGGAACCCGGTTGAATTTAAAAAAAATGTCATTTCCATCCATAAGGATCAGGTCATATCCCGCACAAAATTTTTACATCAACTTGTGCAGAGTCTATATTCACGGACTACTGCAGATTTTAGGAACGGTAATTTCAGGGTAAAGGGCGATGTGGTGGATGTATTTCCCAGTTATGCCGACCATGCCTTTAGGATCCATTTTTTCGGAGATGAAATTGAAGAAATTGAAGCTTTCGATCCTTTTAAAAATAAGGTGGTAGAGATATACGAAACCTTAAATATTTATCCTGCGAACATGTTTGTCACCTCCCCGGACATACTGCAGAATGCCATCCATCAGATTCAAGATGATCTGATGAAGCAGATCGCCTATTTCCAAGAAACAGGAAAACCACTGGAGGCGAAACGTTTGGAGGAGCGTACAAATTTTGATCTGGAGATGATCAGGGAATTGGGCTATTGCTCGGGCATCGAAAACTACTCCCGATACCTGGACGGAAGGCAAGCCGGCACCCGGCCTTTTTGCCTATTGGATTATTTTCCTGACGACTACCTAATGGTAATCGATGAAAGCCACGTTACTTTACCGCAGGTTCACGCCATGTACGGTGGGGACAGATCCAGAAAGGTAAATTTGGTGGATTACGGATTTAGATTACCGGCCGCTATGGACAATAGGCCTTTAAAGTTTGAAGAGTTTGAAGCCTTACAGAACCAGACCCTTTATGTGAGTGCCACGCCTGCAGATTACGAATTAAAATTGAGTCAAGGTGTGTATGTAGAGCAAGTCATTCGCCCTACAGGGCTCCTAGACCCGATTATAGAAATACGCCCCAGCCAAAACCAAATCGATGATCTTGTAGAAGAGATACAACTGCGGGTAGAAAGAGATGAAAGGACACTTGTGACCACGTTGACCAAACGTATGGCAGAGGAGCTTGCAAAATATTTAACCCGAATCAATGTTAGATGTCGCTATATCCATAGTGATGTGGATACCTTGGAACGTGTGGAAATCATGCAGGATCTTCGAAAAGGAATTTTTGACGTACTGATTGGAGTGAACCTATTAAGGGAAGGATTGGATTTACCCGAAGTTTCCTTGGTTGCCATTTTGGACGCCGATAAAGAAGGATTCCTGCGTAGTTCGAGATCCTTGACACAGACCGTGGGAAGGGCCGCAAGAAATCTTAATGGAAGAGCAATAATGTATGCCGATAAGATAACCGCCAGCATGCAAAAAACAATAGATGAAACCAATTATAGAAGGGAAAAACAAATAGCCTATAATACAGAAAACAATTTAGTGCCAATGGCTCTGAACAAAAGCTTGGACAATGCCCTGACAAAAAATTCGGTATCTGCCTACCATTTTGAAAAAGAAGAAATGCGGGCGGCAGAACCAGACCTAAAATACATTACGATAGAGCAGAAGGAACAGATTATCAGGGACAAAAGAAAGGCCATGGAAAAGGCGGCCAAGGAATTGGATTTTATGCAAGCTGCCAAATTAAGGGATGAGATTAAAATGCTCCAAGAACAGGAATAACTATAAAACCATGAGAAAAGAAAGGAACCACTTGACCATCACCCTATTGTTGTTTATTTTATTTTCTTTCATTGTTCATTCCCAAACCCTTTCAAAAGGAGAGATCCTCAATTTATCACATAAGAAATTTCCTGAGGCGGTCCTACAACTGAAAACGTTTTTAGAAATACCAAATGATGGTCATAATCCTGAACAGATCCAAACCAATCTAAAAAAATGTCAGGAGCTGTTCGCTGATTTGGACTTCAAATCCCAGGTGATCCCTACTGGGGGAGCTCCCTTGTTATTTGCCGAAAAAACCTTCCATAAAAATGCAAAAACTGTCCTTTTTTATCTGCAGATAGACGGACAACCAGTAGACACAACCAAATGGGAGCAAAAAAACCCTTTTCTCCCCGTTCTAAAAGAACCCGTAGGAGTGGACCAATGGAAGGACATCAATTTTGAAAGCTTAAAAACCACTTACAATCCGGAATGGAGAATTTTTGCCAGATCTTCCTCCGACTCCAAAGGTCCTGCCATGTCCTTGATTACGGCCTTACAAATATTACAGAGCAAGAAAAAAAAACCAGCCTACAATATCAAGGTAATTATGGATTTCCAAGAAGAACTTGGCTCTCCCCTTTTACCTGAAACCGTCAAAAAAAACCAAGACCTTCTAAAAGCAGATGCGGTTTTGATCATGGATGGCACAAGACATTTATCCAATTTACCCACCCTAACATATGGGGCAAGGGGAATTGCAACGGCAACTTTAAAAGTATTTGGCCCCAAAGTTCCACTGCACAGCGGTCAATATGGCAACTTTGCCCCAAACCCTGTCTTTAGCACCGCTCGATTACTGGGAAAATTAAAGGATGAAAGCGGCAGGGTAACCTTACCTGGATTTTATGATGGGATCAATTTATCGGAAAATGAAAAGAAAGTATTGAACAGTCTTCCCGAAGATCTGGATAGAATAAAACTAGATTTGGGCATTGTAGAGCAGGAAGGTATAGGCGCCACCTATCAAGAAGCATTACAATACCCGTCCCTAAATATTAGGGGTCTTGAAGCGGCATATGTTGGTAAGGAGGTACGCACAATAATACCCAACGAGGTCATCGTGGAAATTGATATGCGTTTGGTACCCGAATCCGATGGGGATAAATTGATGAAATCCTTACGAAATTTTATCAGTAGTGAAGGTTTTCATTTGGTGGATAGCATCCCTACCGAAGAGGAAAGGAAGAACTACCCTAAATTGGCTTCATTTACCTATAAACTGGGTTCTAAAGCCTTTAGAACTGATTTCGACACCAACGTTGGACATATGCTCAATAGAGCCCTAAATCGCATCTTCGGCGATGAAGTTATAAATATGAGAACAACTGGAGGGTCACAACCTATTGGGGCCTTTATAGAAACTCTGGGAATCCCTGCGGTGTCCATAAGAATACCCAATCCTGACAATAACATCCATGCGCCAAATGAAAATTTGAGATTGGGAAACTACATGGAAGGCATTCAAAGCTGTTTGGCTATTTTGGACGAACCTATTCCCAACTAAAAAAGCACCATGTATCAACATGGTGCCTTTAGAAACAAATTAACTAAACCAACCTAAATTCATTTAAGCAATCTCAATCATTCTTTTTGGTTTTGGCAAGGCCTCATCTTTTTTTGGAAGAACAAATCTTAAGATCCCATCGTCATAAGAAGCATTGATATTCTCGGAATCGATGGTGTCCGGCAATGTGAATGCCCTTTTAAATGAAGAATAGGAAAATTCCCTTCTCGTATACTGATCTTCAGAAATATTCTCTTCATGCTTGATTTCAGAAGAAATGGTCAGGACATCGTGATCCATTTCTATGTTAAAATCTTCCTTTTTTCTTCCTGGAACGGCCAATTCCAATTCAAAATTAGTTTCATTTTCTTTAATGTTTACCGCAGGTACGGAGCTACTGTAGTTATCCAGACCTCCAAACCAATCCGGTTTTAAAATTTCATTCATTAAGGAAGGAAACAGCGGGTGACTTCTTTTAATGTTGCTCATGGCTATCAATATTTTAATTAGACAACTATTATTTTTATAGTCTAATTCAAAATATATACCAACCTCAATTACATGACACAATGTCATTTTGCTGCAAAAATAAAGCGACATAATGTCGCTTTATTCAATTATAATGAATCTTAAATATATTAATGAGAATCTCCGGAGGTATAATCTTGTCAGGGTATTTGTGCATAATGGTAAGCACTTGTTCTATAGCCGTGGGCGGCAAGCCCATTCCCAACCCTATATTGTGCAACAAGGCCACCTCCAAGGAGGAATCGGTCCTATCCACGTTCATCAACAAGACCAATCTATGAAACTGCAGTATGCGCTCAGCCTCCGACTTTAAGAACACAGGCAGGGCAGTTTTATCAAACAAGGAATCAAAAATTTGTTTATCTACCCCTAACTGATTAGCTACATTTAACAAAAAATTATATTCTTCCGTTTTAACTGAATGGTCTACTCTTGCAAATGCTATCATTTCAGAGAGAATGCTCAATTTTTCTTCAAAAGTGCTCATACATTTCTGTTTTAGAACTAGTTTACCGAATAACAACACCTTTTATAACTAAAAAAATGATGCCTTTCGTATAAAACAAAGCAAAAATATTATTGGACAAATACCATAAAACT
>JBLGAT010000061.1:0-15997 GCA_047612485.1 Psychroserpens sp. | reverse complement strand
TTTAAATTGGAAGTGAGACCCACTAAAGAATCCACCGCTAGAGAACTATTGGAAAAGGTGTTCATTTTATTACGAAATGCAACCGGTTGTAATTTTGGTGACTACAAGAGTACCACCATAATTCGAAGAATTGAGAAAAGAATGGCGCTCAACCAAATTGATAAGCTGGAAACCTATATCAGGTACCTCCAGAAAAATAAAAATGAAGTCCTAAAGTTGTTTAACGAACTATTAATTGGGGTATCCAGTTTTTTTAGGGATAAAGAGGCTTTTTTAGAAATTGAAAATTCAGTCATTCCCCAGATCATAAGAAATAAGGAAGAAGGGGAGGTCATTAGGGTTTGGGTAGCGGGTTGTTCCACTGGGGAAGAGGCGTATTCACTGGCCATTCTATTCGACCAGGCCATACTTGAACAGAGAAAAGATCTGAGGGTACAGATTTTTGCTTCGGACTTAGATAAAAAAGCCATTATGTTCGCAAGACAAGGTGTATACCCAAACAGTATTGCCGGAGATATAAGCCCAAAACACCTCTCACAATATTTCCGCAGTGACACCAGTTCCTATAGGATCAAAAAAGAAATTCGCGACCAGATAGTTTTTGCAGAACACAATCTTATCAAAGACCCGCCTTTTTCCAAACTTGATATGGTGAGCTGTAGAAATTTACTCATTTATTTAAACCTTAAGGCCCAGAAGAAAGTCTTTTCTATTTTTAATTATGCCTTAAATTCTGGGGGAATTCTATTTCTTGGCACCTCGGAATCCTTAGGGGAATTTGATAGGCTATTTGATGTACTGGACCGTAAACATAAAATTTTCAGGCATAAAAATGTAACATCGGAAAAAGTATCGGACATAGGGCATTTATTTAAAGATCCATTCCCCAAAAAAGACATTTCCGTTCCTATATTAAAAAGAGTGCGTCATGAAAGTATGGCCTCACTGACCGAAAAAATGTTATTGGCAACGTATGCCCCGGCATGTGCAATTATCAACCATAAGGGCGATGCTGTCTATTTTTTTGGAAATACTGGAAAGTACCTACAACCTTCTCCAGGAGAGGCCAGGCTGAATATCGTGGATATGGCCCGAGAAGGGCTAAAGTCTGAACTTCAAAGTATTATTTCCAAATTTCTGAAAAGTAAAATGCCCGAAGTACGCCAAAATATAAAAGTAAAGACAAATGGCTTTATTCAGGTCATTGACCTAAAGATAAGGCCGTTGGAGCAATTGGGCACAGTGGAAGATTTTATTATGGTCACTTTTGAAGAAAAAAACCAAATTGCCACTTCCTCAAAAGACTTTAAAAAGACCGAACCTGAAGATACATCGGAAATCATCGCCCTTGAACAAGAATTGGAGGCCACCAAAGAATACCTTAGAAGTACCATTGAGCAATTGGAATTGTCCAATGAAGAATTAAAATCCTCCAATGAGGAATTACAGTCCAGCAATGAAGAGCTACAGAGTACCAATGAGGAAATGGAGACCTCCAAAGAGGAATTGCAAAGCGTCAACGAAGAAATAGTCACTGTAAATACGGAGCTTCAAGAAAAGATAAATGAATTGGCTCTTGCCTATGATGATATGAGCAACTTATTGGCCAGCACGGAAATAGGCACTATCTTTTTAGATTCCCAGCTGCATATCAAAAGGTTCACCCCCTCTATGTCCAAGATCATCAACCTTATCGGCAGTGATGTTGGTCGCCCGTTTGACCATTTATCCAGCAACCTTATTTATAACGGTATTTTGGAGGATGTCCAAAACGTACTTGCCAAATTTACTCCTATCAAGAAATCAGTAAAAAGTTTGGACAATATATGGTATCTCATGCAAATAATGCCGTATCGCACTTCAGAGAATGTTATAGAGGGCGTAGTCATAACTTTTGTGGATATTACCTCCGAAAAATTACTGGCTGAAGAGCTCAAAATGGTGAATGAAAATTACGCGCACTTGTTGGAGATGACAGGGACCATTGTTTATACCCAGGATCTAAATCTTAACTATAACAGTATTGCCAACATTCACCACGATTTGCAATTCAAAACTATGTTGGGAAAATCTGACAAAGACTTTTTCTCCCAAGAGGATGCCACTAAATTGGAAAAGTTAAAGAAAGCGGTATTGAAGACAGGACATGCAAAACGGGAAACAATCTCCTTGAAAATTGGCGGGCATCTTCGGTTTTTTGATTTAAAGGTTCGTCCAATTCTTGAAAATGGAAAAATTAACGGTATTGCGTGTACCTCTATTGATCTCACCAATATACTTACATCAGAAAAAGAACTGGCCGAATTGAAAAATGGCAAAAATGGCGAATAAAAATAATTCAGATAAGGAACTCCGAAAAAGGGCAGAAACCAAAATGGGCAAGCTGACCCATTCGGGCAAGGAGCTTTCCCTAGAGGAGGCCCAAAAACTTATGCATGAACTGGAAGTGCACCAGATAGAGTTGGAATTGCAGAACCAGGAATTAAGGAATACCCAATACCTTTTAGAGGAAATTAGGGACCAATATACGGATTTGTTCGATTTTGCACCCATTGGCTATTTACTATTGGACAAAAAAGCTGTCATTACCAATATCAATATAACCGCCTGTAATCTATTAGGACTTGACAGGTCTGCGCTCAAGGGAAAACATCTATCTGCATTTATGAGCAGTGGGCAATCAACCATATTATTATTAAAGTTAAATGAAGCCCTAAAAAATGGTCATCTCCCGTCTTTTGAACTTAAAATTAGACGTTGGAACCAAGGCACTTTTACCGCTCTTCTCCAAGGGTCCATTACCACTTCATCTGATAATGAAAACCCAATATACAGGCTGACATTGCAGGACATTACCGAAGAAAAGGAAGCGGAAAAATTACAGCAACAACATGAGGCACTCCAAAAAGAAAAAGAAAAAATCCAACGGTATTTGGACCTTGCCCCGGTAGTGTTTTTATTGGTTGACACCGAACACAATGTACAGATGATCAACCAAAAAGGATGTGAACTTTTGGGCCTACCAAGGTTGGACATCTTAGGGAAGAATTGGTTCGAATATTTTATAATTACACCAGAAAAACAACTTAAATCTACCAATAAAAATCGCTTTCAGGATAACAATTTGTTATTGAAACCCTATTTTGAAAGTGAGGTAAAGTGCAAGGATGGGGAAACAAGGCTGATGGGATGGACCAATATAGCCTTATTGGAGAACAATGGAGATCAAATTGGCACCTTGACATCGGGGGAGGATATTACGGAACGAAAAGAAACAGAGGCCAATAAAGAACGGTATACCAAAGAATTGAAAGGAATGGTTGAAAAACGTACCCAAGAGCTAATGGATGCCCTGATCAGTGAAAAACAGATCAATGAAATGAAAAGTTCCTTTGTTTCCATTGCATCCCATGAGCTGCGGACACCAATTACCATTGTCCTTTCCTCCATCATTTTAATTGAAAAATACGGAGCATCTGGCGAATTTGAGAAACAACAGAAACATATAGAACGCATTAAATCATCCATTACGCATTTTACTTCCATTTTGGATGACTTTCTTTCTTTGGACAAATTGGAACAGGGCGTCATAAGGGTGAAAAAAGAAAATTTTGATCTTCCGGATATGATCTCCAAAACCATTGGTGAATTGGAAGGGATCTTGAAAGAAGATCAAAAAATCATTCATAACCACATGGGACCCAAAGAATTTAGCCAAGACAAAAAGATTTTCAGAAATATCCTTATAAACCTATTATCCAATGCCATCAAATATTCTAAAAAGGATATTGAACTAACTACTTCTATTCATAAAAATACATTGTTTCTTGAAGTAAAGGATTATGGGATTGGTATTCCTGAAGAACATAGGGAATTTCTTTTCAAACGCTTTTTTAGGGCCAAAAATGCCGAAGATTACCCAGGTACTGGCTTGGGACTAAGTATTGTTGAACGGTATTTGGATCTTTTAGAGGGTTCCATTGAATTTACCTCCCAAGAAAATTTAGGAAGTACCTTCAAGATAAAACTACATTCAATATAAATATTCTTTATATCTCACTTTATTATTCTCTTCCCTGTTCCATTACAAGCCTACAGTAATTGGAGAACATCTTCGGTTAATCGTAGCACTATGAAACAGAAAATGACAGTATCTACTTCCATTTTTAAAATGAATTCATTACTTTTATTATAGTTCCTTAATATATTCTATGCAGTAGTTTAACATATAATAGCCTCTTATTATGGTTAGTATTTTGATTATAGATGATTGTGAGGCCATTCGCGAAAATACGGCCGAGTTATTGGAATTAGAGGGATTCCAAGTCATAACCGCGGCCAATGGAAAAATAGGATTTAAAAAAGTAGTTCAATCCAGTCCGGATCTAATCGTGTGCGACATCCTTATGCCAGAAATGGATGGTTTTGAACTTCTCGAAAAACTAGGATCCCATCCAGAATTCAAAACCATTCCAGTTATTTTTTTTACCGCCAAAAGCGAGAAAAAACACATTTCCAAGGCCATGAAATCCGGGGCCTATGATTATATTGTAAAGCCTTCCGAACTAGATGATCTGATTTCTTCCATTAAAAGATTTGTCACGGAAAAGAAACTCTCACCTTCATAATTGAACCTAAATCCATAATCCTTCACCCTTTTTTATCAGCGCATAACATTATTTTGCGAATCTCCTCAAAGACAGGGTGTCCACTTAGCCGACACTGACCTTAATTTGTCTGAAATTTCAACATAAAGCCTACCTTTAAAGGTATTAAACAAATTGATTATGCACCTCATCTCATGGAATGTCAATGGCATTAGGGCCATTGCGAAAAAGGATTTTTTTGAATCGTTCAACAACCTAGATCCGGATATACTATGTCTCCAGGAGACCAAGGCCCAAGACCAAGAGGTTGAAAAAACCTTGGCCCAATGCAACAACTATCACCTCTTTACAAATTCTGCCGACCAAAAAGGATATTCCGGAACCGCTATCTTGAGCAAGGAAAAGCCGATTACAGTCACTAGAGATATGGGTATTGAAGAACATGATAATGAAGGAAGGGTTCTTTGCGCCGAATATCCCAACTATTTCTTGGTGAACGTATATGTTCCAAATTCTGGTCAGCATTTGGAGCGATTGGAATACCGTAAAATATGGGATGTCGACTTTTTAAAGTACTTAAAAGCCCTGGAAAAGAAAAAGCCCGTGATTGTCTGTGGAGATTTTAATGTGGCCCACAGGCCCATCGACCTAAAAAATGCCAAGTCCAACTACAACAAAACAGCGGGATATACCCAAATAGAGATAGATGGTATGGAAAATCTTCAAAACTCCGGATTTGTGGATACGTTTAGACAAAAGCATCCTACCGAAGTAATGTATTCTTACTGGAGCTATCGGTTCAAATCCCGGGAACGCAATACGGGATGGCGTATAGATTATATTTTGGTCAGTGATTCCTTGTCCGGAAAAGTTTCTAAAGCCACTATTCTTACAAATTACTATGGATCTGATCATTGTCCCATTGAGATCTCCATAGCATTATAGGTAGAACCCGCGAAAAACTATCATCCGGTGTTGTCCAATTTGGACAGCAAGCCTTTCAATCTATTCAGCTCCCCTTCATTATCCCTTAAAATAATCAAATAAGACCCTTTGTCCAATTTATCAAGAAAATCCATGGTGTCCTCAGGTCCTATACCAAAACCACGAAGAATACCATAGGTACCCCCAGAGAGTGCACCTAATTTATTGCCATTTACATCGTACAAAAACATTGGAACCAGGAAACCTATGATATAAACATACCCTATTTCGGGGTGTGCAAAAAAACCTATCTGGATTTCCTTGCCCAAGAGGGAACGCCAATATGACCTGAGTGCCCTTCTTTTTTCTACCAGCTTTTTTTTATTGTTAAACTGATTGGCCTCCAATTTGCCCAATACGGAAAATTCCGTAGAAGTCATCATAGTATCCATAATAGTTCCAACAGCCGATTCAATTTGCTTCAAATTATCGAAAGCCCTGACATAAAAACTCCTTTGCTTCTTTTTTAAAAATGATTTCATGGCTTATTACATCTTGAACCGGTATCTACCTTGAACAATTTCAATTAAAATTACACAAGAAGAGCTAGGATTGAAATGATTTACATCAGCCGGTGTTAAATATCATTTCCCTGATAAATATCATTCCATTTATCCTGTTTACCAATTAGTTTTAGGGAGACAATTGTATTAACCCTTAAAAATAAAGATCATGTCCAATTCAAATGAAAACATTTTATTGGCCCTTTTAACAGGGGCTGCTATCGGCGCGGGAGTCGGAATCCTATATGCGCCAGAAAAAGGGTCGGAAACCAGGCTTAAAATAAAACAAAAAGCTATGGATACCACCCATGACCTTACGGATCGTCTTAAACATGCCAAGGAAGAGCTTACCAAAACAGCTGACGCCAAAAAAATTGCCTTTGAAGAAAAATTAGACGACGTCATCTCAAATATGAGTTACAAGGCCGACGAAATTATTGCAGGTTTGGAACGCAAATTGGAAGAACTGAAAAAAAAGAACGCCCAACTTCAAAAGTAGCGAGCCAATTATTTTCTTCAATTGAAGCCCCACTTATGGATATAGGTAGGCACGTTGATACCTAATCAGGTCTCAAGAAACTATGTTTTGCCAAAAATATTCAAGAGCTAAATGGGAAAGGGCGTTGTGTGTTTAAGTTATTCCTACCAAAATTCTTATGGCTAAAGCCATTTCCTTTCCATGTATATTGCAACATCTTAAAGGGAAGGACAAACTGCTAACTGAATTCTGACACATGTTGAAGTCCCGCTTGGTCCAAAAGAATGATCCTTCGTCCATGGTCCGTTGTGATCAATCCTTCCTTCTTAAAATCCGATAAGGTTCGGATTGCAGTTTCGGTGGCAGTACCTATCATTCCCGCAAAATCCTCCCTGGCAATGCCTACCCCACTATTGGCATTATCCTTGATGATCCCCTTCCCATACAAATCTAAAAGGGTCTTGGCCGCTCGTTGCCTTACAGATGAAAAGGCCATACCAACCAACTGCTGTTGTACATTTATTAAGTTATTGGAGATCATGACTATGAATTTTTGAGAGACCACGGTATTTCCATATAATAGTTTAGTGAAGTCCTCTTTGGGGATTCCATAAATTTCGGCATCTTCCAAAACCATGGCTGATTCTATATAGGTCCCGGAATTGTTCAATAAGGACAACTGGCCTACAAAATCCCCCGCACCATACACCCCGGTCACAAATTCTTTACCCAATTCCGTGCTTTTAAAAGTCTTTACTGTTCCCTTTTGGATGAAGAAAAGGGTATTCGCTGAATTACCTTCCATATAGAGGATTTCCTTCTTCTCAAATGCCTGCGAGTTTTGTGTTTTGGTTAGACTTTCCAAGTCCGAAAACTCTTTGGCCTCTTCAAAAAACGTATGTATACCCCCTATGTTTCTGTCGATTTTCCTTTGAAGAAAATTATGTTTTTTTAATCGGCTCTCTATAGCCTCAAAAAGGTCCTTCTCCTCAAAAGGTTTGGTGAGATAATCGTCCGCACCCAAGTTCATCCCCATTCTAATATCCGATCTTTCTGCCTTAGCCGTTAAAAATATGAAGGGGATTTCTGCCGTAGAACGTTCTTCATTTAACCTTTGTAATACCTCATACCCATCTAATCCAGGCATCATTATGTCACAGATGATTAGGTCGGGCATAATAGATTTTGCTCTTTCAATCCCTATGGCCCCATTTTCAGCTGTGACTACCATATAATTCTCAAGTTCCAGAATGTCAGCAATGTTTTCCCTAACATCTACATTATCCTCAATTATCAGTATTGTTTCCATTTCCTATTAAATTTGTAGGTAATTCCACACTAAAAATAGTCTCCTTGTCCATTTCACTTTTAAAACTTACGGTTCCCCCCATCAGTTTTACATATTGTCTTACAATATGAAGCCCCAATCCCGTCCCCTGTATATTAACAGCATTTGCTGCACGAAAGAAACGTTCAAATAGATATTCCTGTTCCTTTTTGGGAATCCCAATTCCAAAATCCTTGATTTCAAGAACTACATGGGACCCATCATGGGCTATACCAAAAACAATATCCTTGTTTTGCCCAGAATACTTAATGGCATTGGATAGCAAATTAATAAGCACATGGCTCAATAACTTGGGATCTATAAACACCAACAAATCTTGTTCTGCACTATGTAATGCAATATTTTGTCCCTTTTTTTTATTGGGTTCCATTTCTTCTATCAATGTTTTTGAGAACTGTACCAGATCAAATAGTTGAGGATTTGCTTTTACCTTGCCTTCTTCCAGCTTGTCCAAGGATAAAAAGTCGTTTAAAATCCCTACTAAATTTTTTACGTTGATCCTGATACGCTCCACATATTTCTCTATTTTGATTTCATTTCCGGGCTCATTTTGCTTAGAAATCAATATTGCTGAAGACAAGATGGCACTTAATGGCGTTCTAAATTCATGGGATGCCATGGATACGAAACGCGATTTTAAATCACTTAGTTCTTGTTCCCGCTTAAGGGCATACCGTATTTCCTGTTCCACCTTTTTTTGGCGGGTAACATTATTATAAACAAAAAGGGCAAGAGGATGATCGTTATTTGAATTGTACAAAGGCCTGGAATTTACGGAGTAGATTTTTTTTTCAAAACCTATTTCAAAGGAAAATCGATTCCCACTTAAGGTTTCCTTGATATCCTCCTTAAATTTTAAAATCTGATGATCGGAAAAAAAAGGAATTTCATCTATGAGCTTACCTTCCACTTCCTCCTTAACCAAGTTTATATGTTTTAGTTCCTCCCCTTCCACATAAACAATCTCATATTTATCATTAAATACCACGATGGCACCCTTTGGCAGGTTTTGGGCAATTGCGGAGAGCATTGCCTGACTTTGGGTGGCCTTGTTTTCTGCCTCCCTGGTTTCCCTGCTCTGGTCCTCCAAACTAAGATTTACTTCCACCAATTTTTGCACGGTAGAGGTAACCTCTTTGGTACGCTCCCTTACACGTTCTTCCAATTCCTTGGCCTGCTCCATCAGCTTTTTTTTGCTCAGTTCTAGTTCAGACGTATTTTTGTGATGCTCTGAGGCTATACTGGCCAACTTGATCATATCGGCCAGGATGACCTTTTCAAAAAACTCCGGTTTTCCAGTCCGTGTTTTTAAAACTACCAGATTCCCCATTATTTCCCTTCTGGAAGAAATGATTGGAAAAGACCAATACCCACGAATACCATGCTTCGTGGCCAATACTTTTAATTCACTGTTGTCCTCTATCTTGGAGATGTCCTCTACAATTTCTTCCTTTTGGAGATGTGGTTTTTCTTTTGCAGTATCCTTCTTAGAACTTAAAACCAAGCTAGCCATGGATTCAATTTCAGCTTTAGAACTATACCCATTTTCAATTTGGTGCCATGTAGCCTTTCCATCATATACAGTTCTAATGATGGGAATAGTTTCCTCTATATTCTCATGCAAGACCGAAATAATTTCCTTTTCAATCTCCTTAATTGGACGAACTTTGGTTATCATTTCCAAAATACCTCTTATGCGATCTTTGGTCTGTTCTTCCATCTTAGCCAATGTGACGTCATTTTGAATCCCAATAAAATAACACAATTCCAACTCCTCATTATGGACGGGTGTTATGTTTAACTCATTCCAAAACAGAGAGCCATCCTTTTTATAATTTCTTAGGACCACATGGCAGGATTTCCCATTATCCAAGGCTTCCTTTATTTCCCTAATTTCCCTTTGTTTTCTGTCGTTGGCCTGTAAAAACCGACAGTTCTTGTCCAGTACTTCTTGTTTTGAATAACCTGTCATTTTTACAAAGCCATCATTACAATAAATAATTGGCAGATCAGATTGGCGCGCATCTGTAATTGTTATGCCATTACCTGCGGCTTCCAAGGCCATGTTTCTTAAGTGCAACATTTTCCTATTGGTTTTGTTTAGAAAAACATCTCTTAAAAGCAGTAAGAAGTTCCCGTTTTTTAGGGCGACAAATTTTATCTCCACTTCCAGTAGCCTAATTCTAGCTCTAAGAATTTCCGTTTTTTCTTCTTCTAACAACCTTGAAAATAATACCGTTATATCTTCTTTACTTGGTAGTATCGAAATTTCATCCAGATGCTTATACAACAATTCCTTTGCTTTGATTCCCAAAATAAGGGCAGCCGATTTGTTCGATTTCAAAATCTTGCCCCTTACATCTGTAACCAAGATTCCCTCTGAGGTATATTCAAAGATGCTATGCAGTAATGTGGTATCTAATATTTGGTTCTCCATCATATGATTCAAATGCTAAACGATCCTATATACACGTGTTGGCACCGGAGGCAATACCAAGGAAAATATCTTCAATTTTAGGCAGATTCTCACTTTAAACCTTATTGGGTTAGGAAAGGAGAACAATTCATCAAATCAAATATAGGGTTGATGGGGGTGCTTGGAAATGATAAATATCATCATCCAACCCCAAATAAAAAAGCCCTTTGGAAAAATCCTATTACAGCAAGGAAGCTTTTACTGTAAAGAATTCACCATAGGGCAACGGATGCCTTCCAAACCTAATTTCTTAGTTAAGGGGTTCTAGGTAATTTGGATTATTTTAGGTGGCCTTTTCTTGGCCTCTTCTTTTTTAACTAAATTAAAACTGAGTATTCCATCTTTATAATGGGCCTTTATAGCCTCTTCTTTTATGCTTTGCGGCAACTGCAAGGATCTTTGAAAGGAGTTATAGCTAAATTCCCGTCGGGTGTAGTCATCCTCCTTTTCTTCTTCTGATGTTGATTTTTCGGCGGATATATTTAAAAATCCGTCATCAATGGTAACTTCAAAATCTTTTTTGGAAAAACCAGGCGCTGACAATTCTATTTCAAATTGGTCATCAGTTTCTTTAATGTTCATAGCGGGTTCGCCTCGCCTACCGTTCCAAAATCGTTCACCTAATACATTTTTGCTCATTAAGCGGTTATCAAAAAAATCATCCATATCAAAGAAATCTGATGAAATTAGATTTCCAAATGGTCTTCTACTTTTAAATTTTACGAGTGACATAATATCTCTTTTTAAGTTATACTTACTTACACCATAAAATTACATTACGGGAAGGGTATAGGAAATGACCGAGATCAGTATAAGAATATTAATTGATGTAAACGATTTTTATTTCCTATGCCTACATTTTTATCCATCCTATCATTTAAATTGCCCAATATAACACTGCTAACTGACATCCATCATATGCTATCTCCTGCCAAGGAATTAGATTTAGGAAAAAAACAAGACAGATATGAGCTACTATTTTAAGAAATCGTTCCATAACGTAAATTTTGATGATATGGTAACGAGAACTGCAGCTGCTTTAAAAAGCGAAGGATTTGGTGTGCTAACCGAAATTGATATGAAAGCCACCTTAAAACAAAAATTGGATGTTGACTTTCAGAATTATAAAATTTTAGGCGCCTGTAACCCCCCATTTGCCTACAAGGCATTGCTTGCGGAAGACAAGATTGGCACCATGCTTCCCTGCAATATTATTATACAGAAAAAAAGAGAAAGGCCATATTGAAGTGGCGGCCGTAGATCCCAATGCATCCATAATGGCCGTTGGAAATAAAGACCTTTCTGAGATCGCCTCCCAGGTCACCCAAAAACTGAAGAACTTTATTGCCCATCTTTGATTAGGTTAACTTTTCATTAAAGCTTGGCATCCCTGACCATTGTCATCTTTTCCACCATTCAGGTTTTGTAAATTGAAGGAAGAATCGTTCAATTTTTATACATGGAAAAAACAGTGGCAGATTATCATATTTCATTAGGAACCGATACTCCCATATGGAACCAATTCTTTACTGTGGCCCCTTTAGTGGTTATAGGCACAAAAGAAGGTACTGGCTATGATCTAGCCCCAAAACATATGGCCACCCCAATTGGTCTTTCCAATTATTTTGGTTTTGTCTGCACCCCTAAACACAGTACCTATCATAATATAAAAGCCACCGGGGAATTTACCGTGAGTTTTCCATTGCCTGATCAAGTAGTATTGACATCCTTAAGTGCTTCCCCTAGATGTGGGGAAAGTGGACCTGAAAAAAGTATCATCCCTTCCTTACCCACGGTAAAGGCCACCTCCATAGATGCACTTTTTTTAGAACATTCCTATCTGTATCTGGAATGTAAACTTTTTAAAATAATTGATGGATTTGATGACTTCAGTTTTATCTCAGGGAAGGTAATAGCAGCTTTTGTCCGCAGCGATTACCACAAGGGTACTGAAAAAGAAGAACAGGAAATGATAAAAAAACATCCTTTGTTGGCCTATATCGCAAATGGACGCTTCGCCTCCATTTCAGAAACCTACAATTTTCCATTTCCAAAAGGTTTTAAAATATGAGGACTAAAACGGATATAGCAACAAGAATCCAAATCTATTTGGCCGCCCAAAGGGAAGAAATCATCAGCTTCCTTAAAGAACTCGTATCCCTTGAAACTCCCTCTAAGGTGATGGGTTCCCAAAAAGAAATATTTGAGGTGCTTACACTCAAATTAGAGGCCATGGATTACTCTACCATTTATATGCCAGGTAAGGTCACCGGTGGATATCTTTTTGCCCGCCCCAAAAACAGGGACAAACAGCTGCCGTTACAACTTATGGTAGGACACTGTGATACGGTATGGCCATTGGAAACACTAAAAAATATGCCCTTGCTAGAAGAGGATGGAAAAATAAAAGGTCCCGGGGTCTACGATATGAAGGCCGGATTGGCACAAATTATCTTTGGCCTACAAGCTATGCGCGATATGGAACTTTCCATTAAACTGACGCCCATAATCCTGATCAATTCAGATGAGGAAATAGGAAGTAGGGAATCTACAGCCATAATCAAAAGACTGGCAAAAATTTCTAAACGCGCCTTTATTTTGGAACCACCGCTTGGCTTGGACGGTAAACTAAAAACGGTAAGAAAAGGTTTGGGACGCTTTACTATTAGGGCCAAAGGAAAAGCCGCACATGCCGGGTTGGATCCCACCAAGGGCATCAATGCCATCGTGGAGTTATCCCACCAGATACAAAAATTATATGCCATGAATGATTTTGACCGGGGCATTACGGTTAACGTTGGGATGATAGAAGGAGGTATTTCCCCCAATATGGTAGCTCCCGAAAGCACGGCGATAATCGATGTAAGGGTATACAAGGATTCGGATGGAGCCTACATTACCCATAAAATAAAATCCCTGAAACCGTATCTAAAAGATATTGAACTACAGGTAGAGGGAGGCATGGGACGACCTCCGATGGAAAAAACCGCCCGCAACCAACAATTATGGGAATTGGCAAAGCACCAAGGAGATGTCTTGGGGATGGATTTGGAGGAGGCAACGGCAGGGGGCGGCTCCGACGGAAACACGACCAGTCAGTACACGGCCACCTTGGATGGACTCGGCACCCCAGGAGATGGGGCACATGCTTCCCATGAATTTATCATGAAAAACCAACTGGTGGAACGAACCGCCCTATTAACACTTTTATTGATCACTGACTCTTAAAACCTATACCTATGAAGCATCTATATATTTACACATCACTGACACGGATTTCGGATTTGGACGAAACGGGTTTTGTCCTCAAAAAACTACCCCGGGAACAATGGCAGACCGGGGATTATGTCGTTTGTGAAATCATAGACCCAGGTAGTAGCGAATTAAAATTGGAGCTCGCCAACGGAAGAATGAGGGGCATAATGGGAGGAGAGCTTTTGGTAGGGGCCTTGGGCGAACGTTTCGCCACACTAGAGGCTACAGGGACATGGAGAAAAGTGGGCGAAGACCTAAAAATGACTGTCCTTACAGGGGCTGGACTCCTTGGTAAACTCACCTCTAAATCTGCCTATATGCCAAATTTAATTGAGGTGGTCTATACTGGGCATACCTTTCGTTATGGTGAAAAGCTCACAATGAACAGTTTTGTAAGGCCAGAAGCCTACGTTCCCTTCACTACTCCCGTAATCCTATTTGTGGGTACTTCCATGTCCGCCGGCAAGACTACCTCCGCAAGAATTGTCACTAATTTATTTAAGCTTGCAGGACATAAGGTGGTTGGTGCCAAACTTACAGGTGCCGGTAGATTTAAGGATATATTGGCCATTAAGGATGTTGGGGCCGATGAGGTATTGGATTTTGTGGATGTTGGCCTGCCCTCATCGATTTGCCCTAGGGAAGAGTACCAAGAAAAACTGGCCCAACTGCTAAGTAAAATAGAAAAAGTAAAAGCCGATGTAGCCATTTTGGAAATAGGAGCCTCCCCTCTGGAACCTTACAATGGGGATATTGCCATTAACGCCATAAGGGATCAAATTAAATGTATCATCCTCAGTGCCTCCGACCCCTATGCCGTTCACGGACTTATGAAGGTATTTGATATTGTCCCGGATATTGTGACAGGAGTGGCCACCAATACCCTGGCCGGATGTAAAATGGTGGAAACCCTTTGTAAGGTGAAAGCCCTAAATTTAATAGATGCCACCACTACTCCATTCTTAAAAAACATTTTATCCTCTGCCACAGAGCTGGACTTGGAGCATCGATTTTCGGAAACGGAGCCAAAAACCTTCCATGCCCATATAGATTTTGTAAATACAAATAGGGATGAGAACTTGGAACAAGTGGTTTCAGGGAAGTTGAACCATTTATTTACAAAATACAAAGGACTGATAAAGGCACATGTCATTATTGAAGAGGAGAAGGATTCAACATCCAAAGGAAAGATCTGTAAGATAGAAGTAAGTGCCCCCGGTCCCCGAATATTTGCCTCGTCCAACGAAACTACCTTTGAGGCTTCTGTGGCAGAGACAATTCGTGATCTGGATAGACAATTGCTAAAGCGAAAAGAAAAAATGAACCTACATCATTGAGCCATGTTTTCAGAAATTGCCGATAATGCCATGCAGTTGCTCCAAGAACGTTACCTACTAAAAAACGACCAAGGTATTGCTGTGGAAACCTTGGACCAACTTTTTAGGAGGGTGGCCAAATGTGTGGCAAGTGTTGAAAACAAGGATAAGGACCTATGGGAAAATCTTTTTTTTGATCAAATGGCCACGTTGGAGTTCTTACCAAATTCCCCAACCCTTATGAATGCAGGTTTGCCCAATGGACAATTGAGTGCCTGCTTTGTTCTCCCTGTGGAGGACAGCTTGGAGGGAATTTTCACAACCCTTAAAAATGCCCCCCTAGTGCACCAAAGCGGGGGTGGCACGGGTTATAATTTTTCCAAACTACGTCCTAAAAATGATACTGTATCCTCATCTGGTGGAAGATCTTCGGGACCCATTGCATTTATGAAAATTTACGATGCCGCCACAGAACATGTAAAGCAAGGTGGGAAACGCAGAGGTGCCAATATGGGAATATTAAATGTTGACCATCCGGATATCGAGCACTTTGTCACGTCCAAATTGGACGGCAAAAGCCTTCATAATTTTAATATTTCGGTTGGGATCAGCGATAACTTTATAAAGGCAATAACCAAGAACGAGAATTGGGCCCTTATAAACCCGAGGACCGGTAAAACCGAACGCACCATCAAAGCCAAGAAATTATGGGTCTCTTTGGTCCATGCCGCTTGGAGGACGGGAGATCCTGGACTTATCTTTTTGAACACCATCAATACGCACAACCCAACACCAGAACAGGGCCATATACAAAGCACCAATCCCTGCGGGGAAGTCCCCCTCTTGGATTATGAAAGTTGCAATCTGGGATCCTTGAACCTCTCTAAAATGGTAACTTTACAGGCGAATAAAACGAGCATTGATTGGGAGAAACTGCGGTTAGCTGTGCGGGTGGGAATTCGATTCTTAGATAATGTCATCCAGTGCAACCACTATCAGCTACAGGAGATTGCCTACATGGCATTAAAAA
>JBLGAT010000060.1:0-16031 GCA_047612485.1 Psychroserpens sp. | reverse complement strand
CCAAAAGATATGTTGGGTACAAAAACCCCATCCATTATATCGATGTGAAACCAATCGGCCTCACTCTTGTTAACCATTTCTATATCTCTTTGTAAATTGGCGAAATCCGCTGCCAATAGGGAAGGGGCAATGATTTTTTTGTCCATATGCAGTAACTACCTAAGTTTTAACAAAGATAATGAATTGTTATGGTACTTAAGAAAGTCCAAATTCTGCATCAGGTATGGATTTGGAGAGATTTGTAGGCATTTAGGGTTACTAAATAGGTTCAGATCTACTTATACCAACGTTTCTTGTTCTTTTTGGACGCTTCTGATTTTCTTCCTTTCCTATGTTTGCTCCCCTTTTTCTTATGTACTTCGGGTTTTGCCTTGGGATCCAAGGGATACGGATGGTTTTCTTCTACTTCCAATTGGGTGAACAATAATTTTTGGATACTGGCCAAGTAAGGTTTTTCATCTGCAGAACAGAAAGAATAGGATTTACCCGAGTTCCCGGCCCTACCCGTCCTACCAATTCGGTGCACATAAGTTTCTGGAACATTGGGAAGATCAAAGTTGATGACCGCATCCAATTGGTCAATATCCAGACCACGGGCGGCAACATCGGTAGCGATCAAGATGGCTGCGTCTTTGTTCTTAAAGTTATTGAAGGCTTGTTGGCGTTCACTTTGCGATTTGTCGCCGTGCAGGCTTTCTGCCTTATAGTTATTTCTGATAAGGGTCTGCTCCAACTTGTCCACCCCGTATTTGGTACGCCTAAAAATGATGATATTCCCTTTTATGGTATCTCTTAAAAGGTGTAGGCACAATTCAATTTTCTTTGGTTTGGGAACGTAGTACAGCAGTTGTTGAACGTTTTCTGCTGCCGAGGAAATACGGGCCGCCTTTACCGTTTCTGGATTTTTTAGAATATCACTGGCCAATTGCGTCACCTTATAGGGCATAGTTGCTGAAAAGAGCAGCACTTGTTTGTCTTTGGGACATAGGCGTTCTATTTTCTTTACATCATCAATAAAGCCCATATCCAACATTAAATCGGCCTCATCCAAGACCAAGGTCTCTATGTAATCCAAATTGATCACATCCTGTTTGTGTAAGTCCAATAAGCGTCCAGGTGTCGCTACTAGTATATCCACGCCTTTTTTTAGGCTTTCGATCTGTGGTTCCACAGAGGTGCCCCCAAACACGAGGGCGGTAGTAAGATTGGTATATTGTCCGTAGGCTTTAAAATTATCGGCAATCTGTATGGCCAATTCCCTTGTGGGGCTAATGATTAATGCTTTGACCGTTTTACCTTGTTTTGGCGCATCTTGCCTGTCAAATAATTGCTGCAAAATGGGTAAAGCAAAAGCAGCGGTCTTTCCCGTTCCAGTTTGGGCCGAGGCAATAACATCCTTTTTGTCCAAAACCAAGGGGATGGTCATCTCCTGTACGGGAGTTGGCTCATCATAATTCATTTCCGCAATGGCACGGAGAATAGGTTTGTTCAGCTTTAACTCTTTAAATGTCATAGGACAAAAATCTAAAATAATAGGGCAAAGGTAGGTTAAAAAGGACATTCGTTGCAGATTCTGAGCATCCAAGCGTATTACTTGGGAAGAAAAAGTGATTTGGAAATGAATACTTGAAGGGGGTGTGCGGCTTTGGAATGGGTTTGCCGATGATGTACGATGGAATAGGGGTTGTTGATCCACGTTAAGGGGCAACTAATTCTCTTTGTGCCAATTAAGCGGAACAAGTTTTTAAATGTTCAATATTTTATATGTAAAATATTGAATTTCAGTTATTTATGAAAATATTTAAAAAGTCCAGTATTACGTAAAATTCAGCCAAAACTTAACGAAGTTCTGAGTAATTTTAATTCGGTTTCCGAACTAATGTTCACTTTATGGAACAGCGAATGCATTATAGTTTTGATCATTAGTCACTTTTTGGTCTATAGTGACAGTAAACCATGTGACCTTAGCGCAAGGATCGGTTTGGAAAACCAAAACAATTCAAAATCCTCGAAATGGGTTTCAAAATCGGTTTTAAGCTGACTAAAAGTAACCGTGTTTCCAGTATGCACAGAAATTTTTTCCAAAGCACCCAATAACCATTCCCCATGTTCTTTGGAAACCGTGATATCCCTACTTTCCATTTTACCATGAAAGGAAAGTTTTAAAAGTTCCCAAGTCCTTCCCTTTTTGGATTTACTGCTTATTGTAGCCATTGGTGTCCTGCCCAACCAAATAATTTTGGCGTTTGGACGTACCGAAAATTGTGGTTGTATTTCAAGGGCATTGGCTATATAATTTTTTTTGACGGTTGTTTTCGGAATCTTAAAATCGAACCATTTTTGTAGAGGGAAGTCAAACCCTATGCCATGCATAAAATTAAAAAGGGATTTTTTGAGGGCATAGCTAAACTGATCATGGTCTATCCCCGTGGTATCCGTAAACTGTATATCGTTATTGGCAAAGGAAATAGGTTGATAATCGGGGATAATGTGGTAATCGGTCGGATTTAGCCCAACGGGGCTATGTGCCGTTAAAGCAAATTGGTGCCAGAATCCCGATTGAAGGATCCCAAGTTCGAACATTTGTCGGACCATTTCAAGACTGTCCACGGTTTCTTGTACGGTTTGTGTCGGGTAGCCGTACATTAAATAGCAATGCACCATGATGCCCGATTCCGTGAAATTACGGGTCACTTGAGCTACCTGTTCCACGGTTACCCCTTTTTGGATCAATTCCAATAATCGGTCCGACGCTACTTCCAATCCACCAGAAATAGCGATACAACCAGAAGCCTTGAGAAGAATACAAAGGTCTTTGCCAAAATTTTTCTCAAACCTAATATTGGTCCACCAGGTCACGATCAGCTTTCGTTTGATGATTTCCAAGGCCAAGGCACGCATTAGGGCAGGAGGAGCAGCTTCATCCACAAAATGAAATCCCGTTTCCCCTGTTTGTTCAATAAGCTGTTCCATGCGGTCCACCAAAAGTTTGGCGGCAATGGGCTCGTAGATTTTTATATAATCCAGGGAGATGTCACAAAAAGTACACTTGCCCCAGTAGCAACCATGTGCCATGGTGAGCTTGTTCCAACGACCATCACTCCATAGGCTATGCATGGGATTAGCTATTTCTATGACAGAAATATATGTATTCAAATGCAGGTCCGAATAGTCGGGGGTTCCTACCTCACTCTGTTTGTAATCGGGTTTTGGAGACATGTTATTGTAAAACACTTCTCCTTCCTTTTTCAAAAAAGTTCTCTTTAAGATGGGGGCGGTATCTTTGGATTCTGCATCTATACAATGGGAAACCAAGAGTTCAATGGGAAGCTCTCCATCGTCTAGGGTTATAAAATCAAAGAAATCAAATACCCGTGCATCGGAAACAGATCGAAGTTCCGTATTGGGAAAACCACCGCCCATGGCTATTTTGATTTCTGGGAACTGTTGTTTGATGAACTGTGCACATCTGAAAGCACTGTATAAATTCCCAGGGAATGGCACCGAAAAACAGACGAGTTTGGGCTGTACTGTTTTGATGCGCTCCAGTAAAATCTTCAAGGTGATTTTATCTATATGTGTGGGCTCTTTTTGGAGGTGGTCATATAGTTCATCAAAGGAATTGGCACTTCTCCCCAAACGTTCTGCGTATCGGCTAAACCCAAAATTTTCATCTAGACATTCGACAATAAAATCGGAAATATCTTCCAAGTATAGGGTGGCCAAATGTTTGGCCTTGTCCTGTACGCCCATGGTACCAAATGCCCAGGCCATATCATCCAATTGCTCGAACCTGGAGGCTTGGGGTAAAAAATATGGGGTGCAGATCTGTCTGCCAAAAGTGGCATTATGTCCCTGCAAGAAGGAAACTATAGGTTCTATGGTCTGTAAGTACTCCTCTTTTAAGGCATAAATACGCTGACTATTTGGACTACATATAGTTTTATTTGCTTTGGCAAGGTCAAAGATGTCCTGCAGCCCTTGTTGGGAAAATAACGCCAATATTACCTCAATCCCCAAATCCATCTGAAAGGCACCAATCTTTTTGGTGTTCAGAAATCCCTTTAGATAGGCCGTTGCCGGATAGGGCGTATTCAGCTGGGTAAAAGGAGGGGTAATGAGAAGCAGGTCTTTCAAACAATTCTGATTTTTGTAAAGGAGGATTACGGATAGTCTTTATGTCCTTCGTGCAAAAGTAAAGGAAATATTGGAGGTATCGACTGCTTTTAGAGGTAAGATTACTTGGGTGGAAGTAGGGAATAATAAAAAGGCGGATCAAGAATTAAAATTCAATGAACCGCCTAAAGTACTGAAATTAAGATGTTTTTATTTGGACTTTTTCAGTCGCTTTTCTTCTTTTTTTTCCTTGACTGTTTTAGCAGGCACTTTTTTGACATTTTTCTTTGCGTCTTGTGATTTTGCCATATTTTGATGAATTAAATATATATATGTAATCTAAGATAGTTACTTTCTAATTAAGTATAGAAGAGATTATCATTTTTAAATGATATCTTTTGAATGTTGTAAATATTTAATTTAAAAGACCTATTACTTAATACTAGTTCAAATTAATACTTCCAGTGAGATATAGGGCACACTGACCGCTGATCTCTACCCTGTCTTTTAGGTAGGTACATTTTAAATATCCTTTGCGATCAGAGAGTTGAATTGCGGTCATATCTTTCTTGTCCAATACTTTCGACCAATAGGGCGTTAGGGTGGTATGTGCAGAGCCTGTAACAGGATCCTCGTCTATTCCGGACTGAGGGGCAAAAAATCGGGATACGAAATCTACATGTTCTCCCTTTGCCGTTACAATTACTCCGCGAACAGGCTCTTCTGCTATCGCTCCTAAATTTGGTTTCAAAGCACGAATATCACTTTCGGATTCATAGATCAAAAGATAATCTGTTTTGCCTTTGAATGTTGCTATGGGCGGATAATTAAAGCAGTTGGTAATGGCTTTGGTAGGTTCTATTTCTTGGATTGCATCCGTAGGAAAATTTAAGGTCAATAGTTGGGATTGCTTTACTACAGTTAACAACCCGCTTCTGGGAGAATGGAACTGTATTTTATGGCCCTTGTGCCCTTCAAAGTTGAACAAAACAAAAGCTGCGGCCAAGGTGGCATGTCCGCAGAGATCTACCTCTACCTTAGGTGTAAACCAGCGTAGTTGATATTGATCTTTTTCCTTGACATAAAAAGCGGTTTCCGCAAGGTTGTTTTCCTTGGCTATTTTTTGTAACAATTCGTCTTCCAACCAATTGTCCAGAGGACAAACTGCTGCAGGGTTGCCCGAAAACACCTTGTCCGTGAAGGCGTCTACTTGATATATTTTTTGTGACATTAATACGTAACTTCTAATATTATTTTTAGTTGAATGTCCTATTCTTATTCGATCTCGGATTTGCCTTCACTTTTTAAAATACCATCTATTTTTGGTAGGTGAAGCTCTAGGGTCTGCTGCAAATCGTTTAGTAAACCATCCAATTCCACAGATAATTCTTTATAAACGAGATAGGCCCCATCTGTTGGTTTGGCATCCCCGTCCTCTAAACTTCTGCGTAAGGAGGCCAATCTATTGTTCAATTTGATCGGAAAATTAAGTGGATCTTGACCGGATTGATTTTTTACCTGGTAGAGTTCTTCCTCTATTTGTGCCATTTTCAATGCTAAAGGTGCCACGGTGTTGGTGAATTCAGAAGAATTTAATTCATCCTTATAAGTGTTAAGCTGTTTTCTAATGCTTCGTATTCTAATGACGGCTTCATTTGCCCCACTGGTCTTATCTTTTATTTTTGTGGCCAGCTCAAATTGCTCCTGAAGGTCTTCAGCAGTAATACCCTTAAGATTAGGATCCATTTTAATAGCGAAATCATAAATCTGTTCCACATCCCTCACGTTCATGCGCACCTTATAATTTCCCAATGGTGCCTTTGGCCCGCGCTGTGGGCTGGCACTCCATATGATCATTCCATCAAAAGCAGTAGCCCCAGGATACCGTAAATCCCAGGTAAAGGTATTGATGCCCTTGGCCGTTGTGGGTTTTGATGAGCCCCCTCGTTCCCACCAAGGGATATTTGGGTCTACTTCATATTTTGGCTTATTACCTGAAAAGGATGAAATAAGTTGATTTTTATCATCTAAAATATCAATGGTAATGGTGTCCAATTCCGATTTAAGATAGTACTGGATTTGTGCATCATAGATGCCTCTTATAGCATCGGCGGGCTGAAAAAGAACAGCAGCTTGGGTCTTCATGTTGTCTTGGTACTGTCGCAAAGGCTGAATATTGTCCAAAATCCAAAAACCACGGCCGTGTGATCCTATGACTACATCATTGTCTTTTATGACAAGGTCGCGGATAGGGGTGTCCGGTAATTTCAATTGTAGACTCTGCCATTGGGCACCATCGTTCATAGAAAAATAGACCCCGTGTTCCGTAGCCAAAAACAATAGTCCTTCCCTTTTTGGATCTTCCCTCACGGCACGGGCAAAATGACCATCAGCGATACCGTTGGTTATTTTGGTCCATGTTTTTCCGTAGTCATGAGTCTTGAATACATAGGGTTGTCTATCATCTACTTGATAGCGGTTAGCGGCAACAAATAGTGTTCCTGGACGATGAACAGATTCCTCAATAATACTTACTCTAGAGAATTTAGGAAGGTCCTTTGGCGTGATATCAGCCCAGTTTTTTCCACCATCCCTGGTAATGTGAATTTTTCCGTCGTCGGAGCCTGCCCAAATGGTATTGATATCATGGTTGGAAGGTGCTAGGGCAAAGACGGTAGCGTATATTTCAGGACCGTTCATGTCCATGGTGATTACACCACCTGTTTTTCCTAAGGTAGAAGGGTCGGCATAGGTCAGATCGGGACTTATCTTTTCCCAAGTTTGGCCATCATTGGTTGTTTTCCAAACATGTTGCGAACAAGTATACATAACGGTATCATCCTGTGGGGCAAACATAATGGGGAAGGTCCATTGCCATCTTTCTGGAAGGGCACTGGCGGGTTCCCCTGAAAAGAACCTTGGATAAACCTGGATGTCTCTAGACTGACCGTTGCTACGATCGTAGCGGGTCAGTAAGGCGCCCTGACTCCCTGCGTAGAAAATGTCTGGTTTGCTAGGGTGTTGGGTGATCCAGCCACTTTCGCCACCTCCAACGGCATAATACCATCCGTGATTTGGTCCCCTGGCCATCATGTGTTCCCATCCATCACTTGGAACGGCAACGGTGCTATTGTCCTGCTGTGCCCCGGCCACATGATAAGGTACATCGCTTGTGGTCATTACGTGGTACAATTGGGTGGTAATATAATCTTGTTCTGTCCATGTTTTCCCGCCATTGATCGTGACGTTTCCACCACCATCATTGGCATTGATCATACGATCTGGGTTATTGGGATCTATCCATAGGTCATGGTTATCCCCATGGGGGACCTCTATGGTCTTGTCAAATGTTTTTCCGCCGTCGGTCGACTTATAAAGACCGGTATTCAACCCGTATACAGTTTCCTTGTCCCATGGGTCGGCATAAATTCTGGAATAATAAAAAGCCCTTTGACGTAATTTTCGTTCATCATTGGTGCGTTCCCAAGTCTTTCCTCCATCATCGGATCGAAAAACGCCCCCTTCATTGGCCTCTACTATGGCCCAAACCCTATTGGAATCTGCGGGGGAGACGGTAACACCAATTTTACCCAAGGGTCCTTCGGGCATTCCAGGATTTTTTGATAGGTCGGTCCATGTATCACCACCATCTACAGACTTCCATAACTTACAATCGGGACCACCACCCCACATTTTCCATGCCTTACGCTGTACTTCCCAGGTACTGGCATAGATGGTTTTTGGGTTGTTCCTGTCCAAGATGAGGTCTACAGCCCCTGCTTTGGGCCCTACATACAGGACTTTTTTCCACGTAATTCCCCCATCCGTACTTTTGAAGACGCCCCGTTCTTCGTTATCTCCGTATGGGTGGCCCAAGGCCGCCACATAAACAATATTGGGATCGGTTGGGTGAATACGGATACGGGCCACTGCTTGGGTTTCCTTCAACCCCATATGTCGCCATGTTTTACCGCCATCAATAGTTTTATAGACCCCATCCCCTTGGGTGATGCTACCCCTTAATTGCACTTCACCCATTCCGATGTAAACGATATCGGGATTGGTTTCTGCAACAGCTACAGCGCCAACAGAAGAGCTGGTCACTTGTCCATCGGTAACCGGGAACCATTCGGTCCCCCCGTCCACAGTTTTCCACAAACCACCTCCGGTTGCCCCAAAATAATATTCATTGGGTCTTCCCGGACTTCCCGCAGCACCCAAAGAGCGGCCACCGCGATAAGGGCCAATATTACGCCATTCCAATTGCTCATAAAAATCCTTAGGAATGGAACTATCCACTTCTAGAGGGGTTTTGACTTTACGCTGGGCGGAAGTAGAAAGAAAAGAAAATAAGAATATGGCTAAAAATGCTGCTTGGTAAAACTGCTTCATATAGAGTGTTTTTGTGTGGTGAAGTCCTTGAAAAATTCTCGGTGATGAAGATAGCAAAAACGATAAAAATATGGGATGGAATTAATTAAAAACTATTGTTAGAATTCAAAAGTAGCCGTTAAAAGAAGTTTATTGCTTGTTTTTTGAAAGTATGGCGGAGATGAGTAGGCCTACACCAAGTCCGATAAACATGCAACCTATAAATGCCAGTGGAGATTTCTCCAAGAAAAAGAATCCGATTCCCATTCCAATGAGTAGGCCGCCGCCAATGGCCCAACTACTTCTATTATCCTTTTTGTCTGTCATTGTGTAAAAGAATGATTGATCATTAAATATAACTATTTTATCTGTACCCACTCAATTCTTTGAAAATTGTGCTCCAAGAATCCATATTACCTTGCTTTTTTCCCATTCGTACAATAATAATGTTCTTTTCCGGGAAGATATATAGGTACTGTCCTAAATGCCCGGTAGCAGAGATTATATAGGGTGTCTTGCCATTTGTACTTTAGAGCCACCAAAAATTTTCATAATAGAGGTCCGTGCCAAATTCATCTAATTTGTGATTTGGATCTATGGTCATACTTTTGTTGATCCATCCTAGGGAAATTAATTGTTGCTTATTCCAAAGGCCTTTTTGAAGGATAAGGCGACCAAATTTCGCAAAATCGATGGCCCTGAGATTAAGGCCGCTCTCCATCTTGGTCATTCCCGATGCTTCACTGTCCATACTCCAAGACCTGGCATATTCCATCCCCATTTCATTCCATAGACTCTTCTCAAAATAGGCTGCAGGGGAAAGGCCTGTTGCCTTTTCCAAAATCATTCCCAAGAGGATGGGATTGTAAGAATTGTATTGGAAGCGACTGTTGGGGAAAAATGTTATGGGCAGTTCCTTTACCCTTTTCCGTAGTGCAGGCATGTAATAGGCTAGGCCTTGGGTTTGTCGCCCCAAGGCAAATCATGGTCTTTGAACTGTATACCGCTTCGCATGTCAAGTAGATGGGCAATTTGAAGTTGATCGTATTGGGGATCAATTTGCCTTAATTCTGGAAAATAGGTGGTTACCTTATCGTCTTCGGATTTAATATGCCCCTCATCGATGGCTTTGCCTATGAGCAGGGAGGTAATGGATTTTGCTGTGGAGAAGGAAGTATTTGTTGAGGCACGGTCGTATCCATTGTCATATGTTTTATAGAGCAAGCTATCGTTGCAAATAAAAAGAAAAGCAGTGGTTCCGATATTTTTAATAACTTTTTGCAAGGGTTTTTTTATCTGTCCTTTTTCGGTGACCTCTATGAAACCAAAATACGGCTGGGGTGTCGTTAGGAAATGAAACGGGACTTTAGAAGAGGCAAAATCATGTTGTGAAAATTTTTCATGGTCCATGATGTCCGATGCCTGCCATTTAAGGCAACGTCCCATGTAGGTATCCGTGCTGCATTGTGCGTAAAGGAGGGTACAAGTGGCAACACCCAGAAGGATGATTTTTGTTCTTGTTTTCATACTTACTTAAAGCACATATTTCTAATTGTAAAACCAAAATGGCTAAACAGTGAATAGTAGAGTGTATTAAGATAGTAAAAAGCTTTTTTAAGCTACCAATTTTTTGTGGTGTGGTGCTCCCTTTAAATTTGAAGATGATCTAAATGATGACCAAGTAATACCTTTTTGCCCACGCATTCAAATCCCATTTTCACATACAACTTTTTGGCCCTGGGATTATTTACATCAACTAGTAAACCTAAGGTCTGTTTCTTCTTTACCACATATTTATCAATCAAATACAGTAATATTTTGGAGCCAATACCTTTTCCTTGTTCGCTGCTGCGCACCGCAATGGTATCTATGTAATATTCCCCAGCTTGTGTTTCATCTTCAATATGTAGATCAGTGGAATAATAGTGGTGTATATGTTCCAATACGGGCTGTCTTAGTTCGTGTAATTCCGCCCCATTATAAAGATTAACTACCCCTATAATTTCATTGCCAATTTCTGCGACATAACAGTTCTGGTAGGAATACTGGTTATTTTCTCTGCTTAGGAAGTATATTAAAAATTCTTTCGCCTTAGTATAGTCGGTTTCACCAATGAATTTATAGACCATATTTTCCAAAACCAACATTAAAAGCGAGGCAATGGACTGTGCGTCTCTTGATGTAGCCTTTCTGATCATCATTTGTTATAGGGTTTATTCAATAATATAAAATAAAAGGGGCAACTGGAAGATATTAATCCTATTCCATTTTAAAAAGCTCCAATCCTTTGATCGTTGAAAGTTCAGAGCTATAGAAAACTATGGATTCTCTAATGGTTTTATTGGATATGTCTCTAGGGGACTTACGATTGATCCTTGCTTTGGTATTGTTGAAATTCATGGTATGTTTTTCATCCAAATCAACCTTTTCATTGGTAGTAAAGTAGATCACACTTTTTTCAGCTTTCCATGTTCCTTTACCGTAAAAGTTTTCTTCAGAACAAATATCACAATTAAGCTTGGGGTAGAAATTGTATAAAAATGTACCATCCGCTTTCAGGGATAGGGTCCATTTCAAGACATGTCCGGTTTCATTTTCTGGCGAGATACCATAAGTTCCTGCATGCGATTCCGTTTGGGCAGATAATGAAAGGTAACCGACTAAAAATAGTGCTAATAGTATAAGTTTCATTCTTATCTTGAGGTTGGTTCTTCATCAATACTCTAGCACCAATCATGCCAAAACAAGATACAAAAACGGTGGGTTAAAGTAAAAAGCCCAAGGATTGAATCTTGGGCCATTTTGAAGTATAAAGAGTTTAATAATTTTTACTTGGCATAGGCCCCAGAGGAATAGGTCAGTTCATAGCTATGGGTATACACTTCAAATACAATTCCGAAGGGATCTTCCACATAGCACATTTTAAAGGGCTTTTCGTTGGGGTAGTATTCCCTTATCGGCATTCGTTGCTTTCCTCCGGCAGCAACAATCTTCTCCACTAAATCTTCAATCTCCGGATCTTGAATACAGAAATGGAAAAGCCCTGTATTGAAGGGATTGAATTCAGCGGCCTCCTTAATGCCATGCGGAAAGGAAAACAATTCTATGCCAATCCCATCCGAAGTAGATAAATGCGCAATCTCAAATTCCGTCCAATCTTCACCGAAAACATCAATGCACATTTGTCCGATGGCCGTTTCCTTTTCTTTTTTGACTTGGGAGGGTTCCATAATGATGTACCAACCCATTACTTCAGAATAGAATTTTACAGCTTCTTTTATATTCGGTACCGTAATCCCGATATGGGAAAAAGATTTTGGATAATTCGTGTTCAATTTCATAGGGTTCAATTTTAAAGATGTTCCAAATTTAGGTTATATTTACATAAATGACAATAACTTACCTAAAAGTAATATACCCTCCAAAAAGAGTAAATAATTGAAATTGAACTAAATAAGATTATAAAATTGAAAAAAACATATGATTGTCCGTTACATTTAACCATGGATCTTATAGGGAATAAATGGAAACCCCTGCTATTGTTCCACCTACTTAATGGTCCCTTGAGATCTGGGGTCCTGCAAAAAACGGTTCCCGGAATTTCGAACAAGATGTTCACCCAAACCGTTAGGGAGTTGGAGCGCGATCAACTTTTGAGTAGAAAGGTGTTCCCAGTGGTACCGCCCAAGGTAGAATATAAATTAACCGAATTGGGCAAATCACTGGAAACTATATTGAGGGATTTGGATGCGTGGGGAAAAAAGCGGATGCTTTGAATTTTATGTCGCCATTTGCTTTAAAGCGCTTACAAATACGTCTAGTTCCTCAGTTGTTGTAAATACATTTGGTGTGATTCTAAAACCATGAACATGAAATCTAGATTAGACATTCCTTCCTTTTGAAAAAACGTATTTAATGGATTGGTTTATCATGATCAAAACCGGGAGATCCAATATTTCCCTTTTTTAATAAACCTTATTATTTTATTCAATGATTTTAATACTAAAAGAATATCGCACTAAAATCATGTATTTCAACGTTTAATATGGTATATAATCCTATATTCAACCTTTTTTAACCAAACTAAACAATTGTCGCCCCATGGGAAGACTCAAAATCTTAGTAGTACCCGCGCTTTTAATTCTTACGCTTTTTGTTTTATGCTTCATTGTCATTAAATCTATCTCTTCTGTTGAGCCCGAGAAGGCAATTTTCAGCGCTCCACCCGTGAAAACTTTAATAACTCAAAAGGAGGTGCAACTCTATAAATTGAACCAACTAGAATTGAGGAAGGCCATAAAGGACTATTTTGAAAAAGCCATCGCATCGGGTGATATAGTAGGAGCTGGGGTAAGTATAGTAATGCAAGACTCCATTGTTATTTCAGATGGTTACGGCAAAAGGAATTTCAACCTAGATGCAGGTGTTGATGGGGAAACCGTATTTAGACTGGGATCTTTATCCAAAGGATTTGCTGGAATATTGGCAGCCAATTTAAAGCATGAGGGCAAATTGGATTGGAAGGATAAGGTTTCTGATTATCTTCCACAATTCCGATTGGGGGACAAAAAGAATACGGATAAAATCACTTTGGCCAATATATTATCGCACACTTCTGGCACACCATACCACAGTTATACCAACCTTGTTGAGGCTGGCTTGCCATTGAAAGAAATAGCAGGGCGTTTCAGTGACGTAGTACCCATAAGCAAACCAGGACTGATGTATAGCTATCAGAATGCCATGTTTGCCCTCTGTGGTGAAATAATGTCTAAGGCAACTGGGAAAGAAATCTCAGTTTCATTGAATAATGCGTTTTTTAAACCGCTGGGAATGTGCTCTACCACTATGGATTATGAGACCTTGGAACAAACAGAAAATGTTGCATTGCCACATTCACAAAGACGCAACAGTTGGAAAACTTTACAACTGAACGACCATTATTACAATGCCATTGCGGCAGGTGGTATTAGTGCCAACGCCCATGATATGGGCAGATGGATGCGATTTTTACTTGGGCATAACCCAGAGTTAATGGATAAGGCTGCCCTAGCGGAAGCTTTTAACCCTTTTGTGGAAATAAAGGGACATAGCAAATATTACCAGCGTTGGCCTGGGCATCTAAGCTCTTACTATGGTTTTGGATGGAGGATCCATAAATTTAGGGATGACGATTCCAACCTGGAACAAACAATCTGGCATCATGGGGGAAGTGTTAACAATTATAGAAATGAAATTGCAGTCTATCCCGAAGCCGATCTTGGTATCTGTGTTCTTTTGAACAGTAATTCCAGGCTAGCAAAAGTGGTGATACCTGACCTTCATAAGATTGTAAAGAAGGTGTATGAGAAGAATACTCCTGAAATAGCACTACATAGCATTACGGAGCCTATCCCGCATCTATAGGCCTGTACTAAGACCTTCATTTATAAAATCTTGTAATGGTTCTCTTTTAATTAGCATGTATTCGTCTACAAGCGTTAAGTTAGCTACAACCTATTCATTGCTTCGTATGGATACATTGCAGACCATGCGTTTTAGTGCTATTTTATTTTAATACATTATTTTCACTCACAAGAATTCCATCCGTATCCACATAGATATAGTGCCCTGAAACAAAGGTAACACCGCCGAATTCAACTGGAATCTCTATCTCGCCATTATTGCGCTTATTGCTTTTAACAGGAGAAGTATTTAGTGCCCTTATGCCTAAATTCATAGAATTAATAATGAGACTATCGCGAATACTTCCGTTTACGATAATGCCATTCCAATTATTTTGTAATGCCAGTGCAGCTAATTGATCACCTACTAATGCACAACGTAAAGAGGCGCCTCCATCTATTACAAGAACTTTTCCTTTTCCGCTGGATTCTAATTGTTTCCGTACTAACGAATTGTCTTCAAATAACTTCAGTGTTGTTATTTCTCCTGAAAAGTTTTTTTTAGTTCCAAATGAACGAAAAATAGGAGCAACACAGCTGAATAGTTCGCCATGCTCATCCCAAAGGTCTGCCGTTGTAAACATAGTTCCGATTAATGTTTAAAATTATGATATTTGAAAAGGGCAACACTCTTATATGTTGCCCTTTTCAACAAATAACAAATAGAAAAAGAATTATTTATCCAGAACAAGTTCTCGCTTTTCAACCTTAGTGGATTCAGACTTTACTTCGAATTGTTTAGACGTATTTTTTTCGCCATCAGCTTTTAAAGCTTTGTCTCCTGCAAAAAATGTTTTATGGTCATCACCAAGATTTGAGCCTGCCATTCTTTGGTGTTTTACACAAGAAACACCTTTTCTGATTTCTTGTCTCTGAACACCTTTTACATAAGCCAACATACCTTCTTCTCCAAAATACCCTTCAGTTAAATCGTTCATATGAAGTGCTGTAGTATGATATGTTGGTAACGTAATTAAGTGATGAAAAATACCTGCTTCCCTTGCCCCATCAATTTGGAATGTTTTAATTTTTTCGTCTGCACGAAAGCATAATTCTGTATTATCGTATTCTGCAGCCATTAAATTATTTCTATCGTAAGCTGTCATATTTTCTCCTTCAGCAAGCATTTCTTCAAAAGCTTGATTACGGAAGTTTAAGGTCCAGTTAAAAGATGGCGAGTTGTTGTAAACCAATTTAGCATTTGGGACAACTTCCTTAACCCTATTGACCATATGAGCAATTTGCTTAACATTTGGTGTTGGTGTTTCAATCCATAAAAGGTCTGCTCCATTTTGAAGACTTGTAATGCAGTCTAAAACCACTCTATCTATATTAGAGCCATCTTTAAATTTATATAATCCATTTGGCAGTCTTACCGGACGCACTAATTTGCCATCTCTTTTTAATAAAACATCATCTTCTTTTGCATCAATGATATTCATCTCTTCAGCTTCTACAAAAGCTAAATATTGAGATGCCAAATCTCCTGGTTCTTGACTAACTGGCAACTTTTGGGTTAAACCTGCTCCTTCAGAATCTGTTCTTGCAACAATAATTCCGTCGTCTACTCCTAACTCTAAGAAAGCATATCTAATTGCATTTAGTTTGGCAATAAAATCTTCATGGGGTACTGTAACTTTACCATCTTGATGACCACACTGTTTGGCATCAGATACCTGATTTTCAATTTGAATTGCACAAGCTCCAGCTTGAATCATTTTTTTTGCCAATAGATAAGTGGCTTCTTCATTGCCAAAACCGGCATCAATATCTGCTATAATAGGAACAACATGTGTTTCATAATTATCTATTTGATCTTGCACGTCTTCACCTTTTTCAAGTTTTCTGAATAAATCATTCAGCTCAATAGCATCAGCCTGACGTAAAAAATCATAGATTTCTGTTATAAGATTGGGAACAGCCGTTTTTTCGTGCATAGATTGGTCTGGTAGTGGCCCAAATTCTGAACGTAGTGCAGCCACCATCCAACCAGAAAGATACAAGTATTTTTTGCTAGTGGTTTTGTGATGCTTTTTAACGGCTATCATTTTCTGTTGTGCCACAAAACCATGCCAACAACCTAGGGATTGTGTGTATTTG
>JBLGAT010000059.1:0-17029 GCA_047612485.1 Psychroserpens sp. | reverse complement strand
CAACATGAAAAAATTATTCATTTATGGCATTTTAGCTATCCTATTTGCCTCTTGCCAGAGCAAAGGGCCCGAACGATATTCATCCACAGGACCTGAAATAGATCTGGTCAAGGAACTGGTTCAAAATTATGAAGCTGGGGATTGGGAAGCCTGGATTTCACATTTTGCGGATACCGCAAAGATCCACCACAATACTTGGGAAGAAATTTCCGCCACACCGGCAGAAACAAGAGATAATTTCAAAACAAATCTCTCTGTCCTATCCTCCTATCAATTTGACGATGCACCAATCTATTTCGAGAAAGTGGTAACCGATGAAGGTAAGACCTGGGTGAATTTTTGGGGAAATTGGCGAGGTACTATCGCAGCCAATGGAAAGGAAATTACATTTCCCGTACATCTGAGCATTAATGTAGAAGATGGCAAGGTGCAAGAGGAGTTTGGAATGTACAACATGTCAGATTTTATCATGGAAGTGAATGCCTTAAACAAGATGTCTGTTGACGAAAAAGCAGTTTTGTCCACTATTCAAAAAGTGGTCGAAGCTTGGAACAATAATGATAAGGCGCTTTTTGGATCCATTGCTGTCAAAGATTTCGTTAGGAACGGTAATGGTCTCCGTATGGCAAGTAATCCTGAGGAATATGGCGGTTTTATGGATCTCTATCATAGTGCCTTCCCAGATTTTAAAGTTGCCCTGGACAATGCAGTGATAATGGGAAATACAGCCTATATAGATTGGACCGTAACAGGTACCAATACAGGAGAATTTATGGGTAACCCTGCAGCTAACAAAAAAATTAAAACCCACGGGATTAGTGTTTGGACTTTTGATAAGGATGGTAAAGTTATACAAGAAAACGCCTTCTCAGATAATTTGGAAGTTTACAATCAGCTGGGTTATACCATGCCAACACCACAATAAGGAATGAAGATAAACCTAACGGATGATCCATTTTGATTTGTTTTCGGGGGGAAAAAATCAGGAAGTCCGTTAGGTTTTTTAAAAGTATTTGGGAAGATGTTTTCCCCGTTGCAACAAACCCCCATCGTTGTGGCACTATAGTATTCCCTGCATTAACCCTTAAAAATAAAGCTATGGACACCAGAACAAAAACTAAAATAAGCCCTTCCAAAATCATAGAGACCGGTATGGGGTTTTGGGCATCAAAAACGCTATTGACCGCCGTTAATCTAGGATTGTTTACCCTTTTGGCCAAGGGAGCACTAACCGCACAGGAAATAAAGGAACATTTGGAATTGAGCGAAAGAAGTATTTACGACTATTTAGATGCTTTGGTGGCCCTAGGATTCTTAAAACGGAAAGGGTTGGAGCAAACGGCCGTCTATAGCAATTCAGATGATGCCGATCTATTTCTCGATAAAAACAAACCTAGTTATATAGGGGGAATGTTGGAGATGGGCAACAATAGGCTCTATCCTTTTTGGAATAACCTTGAGGATGCCCTAAAAACAGGACTCCCCCAGAATGAGGTTAAAAACGGAAACATGCCCTTTTTTGAGGTGTTGTATTCCAACGAAAAAAGGCTCCGTCAATTTATAAGTGCCATGGGAGGGTTCCAAATGGGAAATTTTATCTCTTTTGCCAAGAATTTCGATTTTTCCAACTATAAAACACTTTGTGATATCGGTGGGGCCGGTTGTGAATTATCCATGCAAGTTTCTGCCCATCATCCCCATATGGAATGTATCTCTTTTGACCTGCCCAAAGTATCTGAAATAGCCAAGGAAAAGTTGGAGAGTATGGATTTTACCCCTAGAATAAAGGTTATTTCAGGCAACTTTTTTAATGAGGACTTTCCCAGTGTGGATGTAATCACCATGGGGAACATACTTCATGACTGGGGCACTAGAGATAAAAAATTATTGATTTCCAAGGCTTACCAAGCCTTGCCCAAAGGAGGTGCATTGGTAGTACTTGAGAATCTAATTGATGACGAAAGAAAAGAAAATATTTTCGGACTGTTAATGTCTTTGAACATGCTGATTGAGACCTATGAAGGATACGATTTTACTTTCTCTAAATTTAATCGTTGGGCCAGGGAGGCCGGCTTCCAGAAAACCGAGGTGGTTCCCTTGATGGGTCCAACAAGCGCCGCTATCGCCTATAAATAAACAATAACCCTTAAATATAGAAACAAATGAGAGCACTAATTTTTACGTTATTACTAATACCTTTATTGGTAGTATCACAGAGCACAACAGAATATACCGTTATTGAAAATGGGATGATAACCGCGAACCCTACAAAGATCAAAGAATTTGAAAATGGGGTCGCAGCCCACAACAAAATGTACCATGCAGATGGTGCTTACGGCGCAAGGGTCTATTGGATTTCCAACGGGACCAATGTAGGTAAATATATGTGGGTTATGGGACCCCTGACCTGGAGTGCCATGGATGCGAGACCGGCCAAAGAAGGTCATGACGAGGATTGGAATACCAACGTTTTGCCCTATACCATGGCAGAAGGAGATCAAACGTATTGGAAATTCCATCCAGCCCTATCAAACTTTCCAAAAGATTTCAATTTGAAATATTTAAAGGTAATGATGCTGGACATGATTCCCTTTAAAGAACAACAGTTTTTGGAGCAGCTAGATAAAGTAGCCGCTGTGATGAAGTCTAAATATCCCTCCGAGCCCTATGGCATGTATACCAATGAAATGCCTAGTGAGAAGGAAGGTAGGGACTTTGCCTATGTTGATTTTTTTGATAAGATGGGGTTTTTGGGAAGGGAAGATACCTTTCCAAAAGATTTTGAAGCTGTTCATGGAGAAGATAGCTGGGAAGCCTTCCTAAACGTGATGGCCGAGACCACGAAGGGCATGCAATCGGAGCTATGGACATTTAGGGCCGATTTGAGTGGCCTTAGTGGAAAAGTGGTCGCTATGGAACGACAATAATTCATAAATTGACCAATAAATAAACACCAAAAATAAGACCCTGCTAATCCCGGGTCTTGTTTTTTTAGTTGCTTACCTCTTGCTTATTTTATTTCCAGAAATGGCCCGTTGTCTGGAACATTTGAACCTGTTGATCTCAGGGTTGCGCTTCTTTAGGTGCTTTTGACTTACGCCGCTGTTCACCCTTTTTCGCCAACGCTTAAAACTCCCTTCCTTTAGGTTGGTGCGCATCAATTTGATTACTTCCTTTTCGGGAATTTCAAATTGAAATTCAATGGCTTCAAAAGGCGTGCGGTCTTCCCAAGCCATTTCTATGATCCTATCCAGTTCCCCTTCACTAAATTCTGTCCTCATCCCGTTTTTTTAATTCCCTTGATTCCTTGTTGGTCTTCTCCCACATCTGATCTGCATTCAGCCTAAAACTCGCTACAAAATCGAAGGTGCACTCATGGGGAGCTATTACGGATAAAAAAGGTTCTTGCTTCCTGTCCCTGTATAAATGATAGGTTTCCCCCACTACAGGCTCAAAATTAAAACGGGCCCCATAAATCAAGTTGTTATATTCAAACTGCTCCATCATTTCATCATAGGCCGCCTTTAACTCAATATATTTGGTGTTGATCTGATGGTTTACCTTATGGATGTTCTTGTTTTTCCATGCAACGGTATCCGTGGCCGTAATCTTAGGTGCCCCTACCCCTGTGGCATACGGTTTTAGAGCCGCATCATAACGTTGACTGTCTTCATCAAAAACAATCTGATCTGGTTTTTTTGTAGTGCTCATATTTTTTTGGCGAACCTTCCCTGGATGGTTTACTTTAGAAAATCGGTGATTTTTGAACTCATAGGATCAGTAGAGGATTCGAACACCTCCAATAACTGCCCTTTTTCATCCAAAAGGTATTTTTGAAAATTCCATTTAACATTGGAACTCTTTTTTCCGTTCATATCCTTTCTTGTCAACCAGCGGTATAGTGGATGTTGTTGTTCTCCTTTCACCTGCAGCTTCTCCGTTATTAAAAATTTGACCCCGTAATTACGTTCGCAAAAAATTTGAATCTGCTCGGCATTACCAGGCTCTTGGGCCCCAAACTGGTTACAGGGGCAACCTATAACCACCAGTCCGTCTTTGTAAGTGTCCTGTAGTTTTTGCAAGGGAGCGTACTGTTTTGTAAAACCACATTTGGAAGCCACATTTATAAACAGGAGCTTTTTTTCCCTAAAGTTTTCCAAATGGATGGGCTTTCCGTTTAATGAATTTAGTTCAACCGTATATATAGCAGACACCTTCGCCGATAGATTTGAATCCATGGACGCTTTGTTCATCACCAATTTCTTGGCCAATATTTTTAAGGAGTGCATGAAAAGATTTTTTATGCAGACAAATTACCTTTTAACCGCTTTTCAATTTTTTGTTTGATAAGGGTCAACCGCTTCATGAGATCCATGATCCCACTGTCTTTTTGTTCCTTATAAACCTCATTGAGTCCTAGAATAAGTTCTTTTACCTCTCTTGAGGCAACGATGCGATCATTAGTAGATTTGAATGAAGTTTTGCGTTGTTCAAACTCCAAAGCTCTATCCATTATATCCATAGAAGAATTATTTATTATTAGTGTTGACATCAATCTAATTGTTCCAATTGCTTCATAATTTCTTCGGCCTTAAACACTTTTTCATCACTTTGCTTTCTGTTGGTGGTAGAAAGAGTGTGGGCTTCCTTCATTAGCTTTTGATATTTTTCCTGAAGGATTTCTTTTTCTGATTTCTTTTTGAATAATCCGAACATAGCAATTTATGTATTAAATTTTGGAGTACATACTTTCTTAAGTCGATATTAACATGTACATCGTAAATTTACAAAATGTTTATTTGAATATTGTTTTTGTTAAACAAAATAACATGGTTTTAACCTTTGATTCCCCCTAAAACAGTTTTAAAGTATTTTTTATCCTTCCTTAATGGATGGAGGTATTATACTTTCCAAGCTATTTTTTATCTTTAGAACACAGTTTTGGATCAATTTTGGACAGCTCCCTAAATCAATTTTAAATATTGTTTTTAGGTAAAGGGATATTCGTAACTTTTCCATCGCAAAAACCACCCAAAATGAAAAGAAGTAAATTCTTTTTGCTTTCCTTGGCCGGACTGGCGACCGTGGCCATACCGTCCTATTATGTATGGAAAAACAGGAACGAAAAGAAAAACCCACTTTACGAACCTAGAATCCTGAGCACTATTTTGGAACCCTCCGAAATAGTTGAAATGGGGAGAATGTATTGCGGGCAGTTTCCCAATACCGGGATGGAAGAAAAATTACAGGATTACTTTAAGGAAAATGTAGATACAGAAAATGGAAATCTGGAATCCATATTGAAGCAGCAGGTTAAAAAGGATTACCAAACTGGGAATACTATTATTTTAGATGGTTGGATCCTTTCAGAAACTGAGGCCGTACAGTGTGCGCTTTTTTCTATTTCCGAATCAAATCAATTCTAAAATGCATATAGACGCTAGGGAATTGGACGCAAACACAACCATCGAAGGTGACATTTGCATCATCGGGGCCGGTACCGCGGGAATAAGTATCGCCCTGGATTGGATAAATTCGCCTTTTAAGGTCATCCTATTGGAGGGTGGCGGGTTTGAATATGAGGATGAAATCCAAGATTCCTATGATGGGGAAACCTCTGGCCAGAGATATTATCCTTTAAAATCCAGCAGGTTACATTATTTTGGGGGTACTACCGGGCATTGGGCAGGAATGTGCTCCCCCTTTGATCCCATAGACTTTATGGAGCGGGACTGGGTGCCCAAAAGTGGTTGGCCAATTACCAAAAAAGACCTTGATCCTTTCTATAGAAAAGCTCATGAGACGTTGCAACTGGGTCCCTTTAATTACGATTTTGAGTATTGGCGCCATGTTCTTCCGAATCTGAACCCGTTTCCTTTGGACAAAAATGTAGTATGGAACAAAATGTGGCAGTACAGCTTGGCCCGTTTTGGAAAACTCTATAAAGATACCATCTTAGACGCCCAAAACATTCAACTTTACACCTATGCCAATGTCACGGCAATACATGCGAATCCTAGTGGTAACCTTATCAGGGAGGCCACCCTAAAAAACCTTACTGGTAAAACCCACACCGTAAAAGCAAAATACTTTATAATGGCCTGCGGAGCCATACAAAATGCGCGACTCTTATTGGCTTCAAAATCCGTTTCCCAAAAGGGCCTGGGAAATGACAATGATCTTGTGGGACGTTATTTTATGGAGCATTTGGAAGTGCCCTCTGCGGAACTTTGGCTCTCCAAGCCTTTCCCAACAGACCTCTACTCTTGGACCTATGGAAAGACAAAGGCCAGTGCGGAATTGGCCATTTCTGAACGCATGCAGGAAGAACACCGTATTTTGAACGGAACCGCTTCCCTAGTCCCTTTAAATATCGGAAGGCTCCAAAAATCCAAACTGGATACATGGACCAATGAAAATCCCAAAAAAGCCATGAAAAATATGATGCATGATTGGGAAGTGGCGACCGAAAAAGCCAGAAAAGACAATAAAGGTGCCATTTCCAAAGCCTACCAACTCAATACCCGAATAGAACAGGCTCCCAATCCCAATTCCAGGATAACCCTTGGGTCTGAAATTGATTCCCTAGGCATTCCCCGGGCAAACCTTCATTGGGAACTTACGGCCTTGGACAAAAGAAGCATCCGAAAGATATACGAACTTATCGGTCAACAAATGGGGATTTCCAATTTGGGAAGAGTACGTTTATTGGAGTTTCTTCGAGATCCCAATGACGATGGCTTCCCGGATACGGTAAATGGAGGTTGGCATCATATGGGGACCACAAGAATGGCGAACAACCCCAAAGACGGCGTAGTGGACTCCAATTGTAAGGTACACGGGATTGCCAACCTTTATGTTGCCGGATCCGGATGTTTTACTACGTCTGGGGCCCCGAACCCAACCCTTACCCTGCTTGCCCTTTCCCTTCGCTTGTCCGATCATTTGAAAAGCCTATTAAAAAAAGTAATTACCTAATCTAGGTCAGAAATAGAATTAATTAATAAATACTATGGATCCTTATATTGAAGAGGAGGCGTTTAAGGGCATAAATTTTCTGGAATCTCCTTTAAAAACGGCAGCCTATGAATATTGCTCCTTTGATAACTGCATATTTTCGGATTGTTTCCTGTCCAATATCGTGTTTGTGGAGTGCACTTTTAACGATTGTAATTTTAGTATGGCAAATATCAAAAACACTTCATTTAGGGATGTAGAATTCAAGGATTGTAAACTTATGGGCCTCCGTTTTGATGAAACAGATCAATTTTTGTTTCAGGTAAGTTTTACCGGATGCAACCTCCATCTATCCTCCTTTTATCAAAAAAATCTCACCCGCACAAAATTTGTACATTGCAATCTGGAAGGGGTAGATTTTTCAGAAGTGAACCTTGTTGGTGCTTGCTTTGACCAATGTTCTCTTAAAAATGCCATTTTTGATAGCACAAATGCGGAAAAAGTGGACTTTTCTACCTCTTACCATATACAAATGGATCCAGATAGGAACAACTTAAAAAATGCCAAATTCTCAACCGAAGGGGCTCTTGGACTTTTGGCCAAATACCAGATAAAAATTGAATAAATCAAAGGCCTTACAAATTGTTCTGATTTTAGTATTATCCCTTGTTTCTTGCAAGGAAAACCATCAATCCCAATCGACACCAGAACTCGTTACCGGGCCCCCTTTTCAAAAACAGGTTTCCCTGATCATTTTGGGAACTGTCCAGGATGCTGGCTCTCCACATATTGCATGCACCAATGCGTGTTGTGAAAATTTATTTGTGAAACCTAATCAAAACAGAAAGGTGGTCTCCTTGGGGATTGTGGACTCGGATCATAAAAAGAAATACCTTTTTGAAGCCACGCCGGATATTTCCAAACAAATTAAAATGCTCAAAAACCACGACTTGTCCGTCGCTGGTGAAATTCCAGATGGCATTTTCCTGACCCATGCGCACATAGGGCACTATACCGGTCTTATGTATTTTGGAAAGGAAGCTATGAATTCAAAAGATATTCCTGTATTTGCCATGCCTAAAATGATTTCTTTTTTGGAAAATAATGGCCCTTGGAACCAAATGGTGATAAATAATAATATTTCACTTAAAGAAATCTCAGCGAAGGAAGAAGTTAGACTTACTCCCCAACTTACCGTAATTCCTTTTACCGTTCCGCATCGGGATGAATATTCTGAAACCGTTGGGTTTACTATTGTTGGTCCCAATAAAAAAGTCTTGTTTATCCCGGATATCGACAAATGGCATCGATGGGAAAACAGTATCATCAATGCTCTTTCCAAGGTAGATCTTGCTTTTATTGATGCCACCTTCTACGATGGTGAAGAATTGAACAATAGGGACATAACCACAATACCACATCCCTTTGTAATAGAGAGTATGGAGCTCTTTAGGGACCTTTCCCCAAACGAAAAAGACAAAGTCTATTTTATCCATTTAAACCATACCAATCCTTTGTTGGAAAAGAATAGTGGAGAATATAAAAAAGTGTTGGATAATGGCTTTCATGTAGCAGGCATAAAAGATGTATTTCCCTTATAGTACAATTATTTGTTGGTAAGGGCCTCTTTTTCAAATGAGACTGCCTCCCTCCCGGTTTGTATAAAACTCTTGATATTCTGATGGTGATTCCCATGGCGATTGCCCAGTACACCTTCCCTATAATAGTCTCCAAAACAAGCCAAAGTATCTGCTTCGTTCAAACCCTGCAGCATAGCAAAATAAAAAAGTTTTAGGATCCAAAATTCTGGCCGACTCCGCTTAACATCTTCCAATTGGTAAACTTTACCGGCCCAAAATAAAATTTGTTCTATATTGCCGCCATAGTGTCCTTAAAGGTGATGCCGGTAGGGTTTACACTTAATTTTTACAAAAATGTTGCAACGTTCATTTGTAGGGATTTTTAACTCAGGTAACAATGACAACCTTTAGGCAAGATGTTACTGTATCTTTTTGTGAGCCTTGATAAATAAAAAAATTTTTTGAGCTATAAATTTTCTGGGTTAGTAAATCTTCTTAATTAGTTAAAATACTGTTAATCAAATCATTAAATTGTTTTTTTAATAATTTAATAGTACCTTTTGAGGTATGATACACTCGGAAAAGCTAGAAAATCAAGAATTTTTAAAGAAATCAATCAGCCACTTGGAAGCACGGGGCTTCGAATCCATCAAGGCAGATTTGGAGGGATTTGAACACCCTAAATCTTATTTAAAAAAGAGTAGTGGGATGCGGATTACACCAGATATTGTGGCTATTAAAAATGGTAGAAAATACTTTTTTGATATCAGTCTTAAATCTGAAAAGCACTCACTTCTTAAATCAAAATGGTTATTCTTGGATACCTTGAGCAGAATGAGGAGCAATCGTTTTAAGATCATCACCACCAAAGGACACTATAAGTTTACAAATAACCTCATGGAAGATCTAAACATGGATGTAGAGCATTTGATGAAGGTATAAAAAAATATCCCTGTAAAAAGAATAAAGAAGGTGGCTTAGGCCACCTTCTTTATTTATGTTTGAGCATCCCAATATGAGGAATTCCGTCCTCTAAATATTCCTTTCCCACTTCCTTAAATCCCAATGAGTTGTAGAATTTTATAAGATAGCACTGTGCAGAAATATGAATGCTGTTCTCCTTAAAATAGTTTTCAATTGCTGCAATGGATGCTTTCATAATATCAACACCATATCCAAATTTCCGCTCAGACTCTTTTACAACCACTCTGCCGATACTAGCTTGCTCAAAATAATCTCCACTTTTAAAAATACGTGTATAAGCCACCAACTTATTATCCTTATATCCTATTACATGTAGGGCTTTATGATCCTTTCCATCCAAATCTTGGTACACACAATCCTGTTCCACAACAAACACTTCACTTCTCAATTGAAGAATATCGTACAGCTGTGCGGTCGTTAGCTCCTGGAATTTTTTTGTTTCTATCTCCATCTCTACCTGTAAAAAGGAGTGTCGTTTATGAACATGGGATTTTTTCAATCCTTCTTTCATGTCTGCCTCCTTGAAATTGTGTTTCCAAGAATGTTTTTACCATATCCAATGCCTGTGGCATGGATATATATCGCGCAGGTAAACTAAGGATATTAGCATCGTTGTGTTCCCTTGCCATGGTAACAATCTCTTTGTTCCAGCAAAGCGCGCAGCGTACTTTTTGATGTTTATTGGCTGTCATGGAAGCTCCATTGCCACTACCACATATTATGATACCAAAATCAACTTCGCCATTCTCCACATCATTTGCAACAGGATGCACAAAATCTGGATAGTCCACACTATCCGTACCATCCGTACCATAGTTTTGCACCTCAATGTTCATTGACTTCAACAGTCCTATAACGGCAAGTTTATATTCTGTTCCAGCATGGTCATTTCCAATAGCTATTTTCATAACATGATAGTATTAATCCTTCACAAATGTACAATAACCTATGGTTTTACAACAAAATACAGGTTGTTAACAACATAAATTTCAAGTTTCACCAAACTTGCTGTAATTATGCATCTTAGCTTTTTTGCTAATTGTTAACAACACCCTTATAAAAAGTAACGAATAAATTTTTATTTCTTTCCTTTAAATTCCATTGAAAAAATAAGTGGATCTACCATCATTTAGTTTTAATAAAATAGGAAAAAGATATTAAACATTCCTCCTTCGAAGTTAACAATAATCCCCGATCTAATTATTAAAAAACAGATGTTGATAACGGTTATGAATAACCGTTAATGAAAGTTATAATAACTTGATTTTTAAGATAGAAATAGGAGTATAACAGGTGTATAAAATGTCAACAAGTTTTTATTTATATTCAAAACAATCTTTTTGCCATTTTTTTATCGGTGCTATTAACAGGCTATAATAACCACCATTGTTTTTTAAAATCAATAAAAGAAAATGAATATTATACTATATATGTTTATAACATCATATCTTTTTTCTTAGGATTAAGTTAAGTTGGGTGAATGAAAGGGTTTCAATGAATTATAATTTGTAATTTTCCGAAAATAAAAGAAATTAATGTCAAATAAGAATAAAAGGTCAAAAAGCCATAAGAGAAATGAGATTACAAAGGGCATTTTTACCGTGTTGGAACAGGGAGAAGGCAAAAGCTTCGATTATAAACAAATAGCTGCTAAACTGAATATTACCGATGGCAATGGCAGAAACGAACTTATAAAAAAGCTAGTTGAATTAAAGGAGAAAAAACGGATCTTAGAAGAAGTTCCAGGTCAATATATGGCAGTGCCCAGTACAAAAAGTTATCATTCAGGTCGTGTTGATATTACAGGTCGTGGAAATGCGTACATTATAGTTGAAGGATTGGAGGATGATGTGTTTGTTCCTTTCAATAAATTAAAAAAAGCATTTCATGGCGATGAGGTAGACGTTTATATTTATCCAAGAAGAAGAGGAAGAAAGCTGGAAGGAGAGATTACTAAGATAATTAATAGAAAGAAGAACACTTTTGTAGGAATTATAGATCTTCAAAAGACCTTTGCCTTTATAAGGCCAAGTGACCACAGAATGTATACTGATATCTTTGTTCCCTTGGATAAAGTGGGCAAGGCCAATGATGGAGATAAGGTTATTGTTAAAATAGTGGACTGGCCAGATGACCGCGACTCGCCTACAGGTGAAATAACCGAAGTTCTTGGTAAACCTGGGGAACACAATACAGAAATACATTCCATATTAGCGGAATATGGATTGCCCTATGAGTTTCCTTTGGAGGTGGAGCATTTTGCCGATAAATTGGATACTTCAATTAAAGAAGAGGAAATTGCAAAAAGAAGGGATATGCGTAATGTACTTACGTTTACAATTGATCCAAAAGATGCCAAGGATTTTGATGATGCCCTGTCATTTCAAATACTGGAAAATGGGAATTATGAGATAGGTGTACATATTGCAGATGTTTCGCATTACTTAAAGACGGATACCATTTTGGATGATGAAGCTTATGAAAGGGCTACATCGGTTTACCTCGTGGATAGAGTAGTTCCTATGTTACCAGAGGTTTTATCCAATAATGCCTGTTCTTTGCGACCTAATGAAGAAAAATATACTTTTTCGGCCATTTTTGAATTGGACGATGAAGCTATTATGCAAAATCAATGGTTTGGAAGAACAGTGATCAATTCCAATGAAAGGTTCGCCTATGAAGAAGCCCAGCATATAATAGAAACTGGTGCGGGCGATATTCCTGAGGATGTTTCCATTAGGGGAAATGCTTATCAGGTTGGTGAAGAGGTTGTAAGTGCTACTTTGACTTTTGACAGGTTGGCCAAAGTTCTTAGGAATAAAAGGATGAAGGCTGGGGCCATTTCTTTTGATAAGGTGGAGGTCAGGTTCAATTTAAATGAAAACAGCGAACCTGAAGGTGTCTACTTTAAAGAAAGTAAGGATGCCAATAAATTGATAGAGGAATTTATGCTATTGGCCAACCGGAAGGTCGCAGAGTTTATAGGAAAGCAAAAGCCGATAAAAACATTTGTATATAGGATTCATGATGAGCCAAATGAGGAAAAATTAATGGCCTTAAATGGGATTATATCGCGTTTTGGACATTCACTTAACTTTAAAAGTAAGAAGGATATTAGTGATTCCTTAAATAAGTTGTTGGAGGATGTCAAAGGTAAGAAGGAGCAAAATTTAGTGGATACGTTGGCCATACGAAGTATGAGCAAGGCTATTTATACCACGGATAATATTGGGCATTATGGATTGGCCTTTGATTATTATACACATTTTACATCTCCAATCAGAAGATATCCAGATATAATGGTTCATCGGTTGTTGCAACATTATTTGGAAGGTGGCAGTACGGCTAAAAGTGAGGTTTTTGAGGAAAAATGTAAACATTCTTCCAATATGGAGTCTCTAGCAGCCAATGCGGAGCGGGATTCTATCAAATATATGCAGATTAAATTCATGGAAGACCACAAGGATCAAGAGTTTGTTGGGGTTATTTCAGGGGTTACGGAATGGGGCGTTTACGTTGAGATCATTGAAAATAAATGTGAAGGGATGGTCCGTATAAGGGATATAAAAGATGATTATTATACCTTTGATGAAAAGGAATATGCCATAGTGGGTGAGAAAACCAAAAAATCTTATCAATTAGGCGATGAAGTGGTAGTTATGGTGAAGAATTCTGATCTAATGAAACGCCATTTAGATTTTTCTCTATTGGGAAAGGCATAAGTAAGGATACTTTGGAGTGGTATTTGTATTTGATGCCCTGTTCAATTAAAAAATTAAAGTAATGAAACATTTATTTTGGATATTCTTTTTTTGTTTTGCCACTCATATATCGAGTGGTCAAAACGAAAAGATTACCCAAGAGTTGCAGAAGTTCTCAGAGCTTAAGGCCTTTGATGGTATTTCTGTGAACTTGATTAGGTCCTCTATGAACAAAGCTGTTATTACGGGTGCCAATACTAAAAAGGTGGCTATTGTCAACAATGAAGGGGTATTGAAAATCCGAATGGAGGTGGATAAAATTTTCAGTGGTTATAGAACTTTTATTGATATATACTACACAGAAAACCTATTGGTTATAGATGTTAACGAGGATGCAAGAATTACCTCCGATGATACTATTAAACAAGATGTCCTGGAATTAAAGGCACAGGAAGGCGCCCAAATTATTATCAAGGCGCAAGTTGAGCAGTTACTGGTCAAGACTGTGACCGGTGGTGTTATAAGGGCATCAGGCACTTCTGACAATCAGGATGTGCTGATCAATACTGGAGGTATTTACGAAGGAAAGGAGTTTAAAACCAAATTCAGCACGGTAAACGTAAATGCAGGATCAAGAGCTTCAATCAACGCTAGTAGTTATGTGAAGGCCGTTGTAAAGGCGGGTGGTGAAGTCTTGGTTTATGGTAATCCAACTAAAATAGATGAAAAGACAGTGTTTGGTGGAACCATTAGGAAAATGTAAACGTGTATGTTAGAAGATATTCAGGCAGCTATTCCCCTTGGTTTTTTTCTAAGTTTTATGATAGGTCCTGTTTTTTTTGTTTTATTGGAAACTAGCGCCTTAAAAGGTTTTAGAGCCGCAATTTGTTTCGATCTAGGGGTAATTATTGCGGATATCATTTTTCTTATAGTGGCATATTTCAGTAGTTTTCAGCTGCTTGAGAATCTAAGTAACCAACCGGGTTTATATGTGTTTGGAGGGGCTATTTTGTTGGTTTACGGTATTGTAATAGTGATAAAGAAGGGCGTTAAACACAGGGAACCTAAGCTTAAAGCAACCAAAGGCGATTACCTAGGATTGTTTGTTAAGGGATTTTTATTGAATTTTATCAATATAGGGGTATTGGTATTCTGGTTAGGGGTCTTGATAGTAGTAGGCCCTAGTTTGGATAATGAACCCAAAAGATTGATAGTTTTTTTTTCTTCTATGATTGGGGCGTATATCGTCACGGATTTATTTAAGATTCTATTAGCCAAACAGTTGAGGAAAAAGCTTACTCCTCCGAGAATTTATAGGCTTAAAAAAGCACTGGGATTTATTCTTATCGTTTGTGGACTGGTATTGATTGTAAAGGGGTTTTTGCCCAAGGACAAATTGAATATTGAAAAGGGGATAGAATTGATACGGGAATAAAAAAGCCCAACTAAATCTAGTTGGGCTTTTTTAGTAGTTGAGAATGTTTTACTTTTTGTACTTTTCGTTCAAGATGGCAAGTACTTCCTTGGTGACATTTTTGGCTTCTATACCATAAAGTACACTTCCTCCTTCACCTCCACCGAGGATGAATGTGTAACCTTTATCTTTTCCAAATGCCTTTATTTCTTTCTTTACAGTACTTATGATACTATCCATTTCTATTTGACTAGTGGATTGTAATTGTTGTTCTTGTTGCTGTAATTGTTGACCGATCAATTGTCCTCTTTGCTGTAACATGCCATATTCTTTTTGTGCTTGGTCTTCTGGCATATTATCGGCCTTGGTTTGAAAAGTCTGTGCCTCCATTTGGAAGGCCTGGGATATACTGTCTCTTTTTTTGTTCAAGGTTTCAGCCATGAGTTTGAATTTGGACTCCATATCTACTTTTTCTTGATATTCATCCATTAGTTTTACGTTGTCTACAAAAACTATTTTATTTTGTTGGCATCCTATGATGGTCAATAATACAGTTGCAAATAATATTTTTTTCATTTCTCAATTTTTATGTGGGCTAAAATATAAAAGCTTTTTGAATAACTGGACAAATGCATCAAAGATTTAAGGTTATGATAGCAGTGTATTTTCTAAGTATTGATATTACTTATAAAAAATAAAAATAGTATAGTTTTTATTTATGTATTTTAACCCCCTTAGGGGGCGTGAGGGCGTTTTTTAATAATGCAACAAGGTAAGTGATGGATACAGACACAAAGGGACGCAGGGCGGCCTTAAAACAGAAATCAATCCTTTTTTAGTATGTATATAAGGGATGAATATTCTTTATTCAGTAGCGCGTGTAGATTAGAGAGCGATCCGGTTATGAATGCTTTTAAGTAATTGGATTTGCCTGTTTTATACTGCTCAGATAAAAGGGATACATAGTAGGCATCAAAGTACATGGGTTTGATGCGAACAATAGAAATTTGATGTTTAGAAAATATTCTATTAATAGCGTTTCTTGAAAAATGATAGAGGTGTCTAGGAACATCATAGGCGGCCCAATATTCTTTATAGTAATTGGCGTCGAAACTTTTGTAATTGGGCACTGCGATAATTAATGTTCCGGAGGGGTTCAATAATTCTTTTATTTTATTTATTTGCTCTTCTAAATTCGGAAGATGTTCAAGGACATGCCACAGGGTTATAATGTCAAAGGTTGTGGAATCTAAATCTTCCAAGGTAGGCACTAGATGTATACCTTTTATACTTGCCAATTGCCGTGCACTGGTATTAGGTTCTACACCTGATATTGACCAGCCACTTAGTTCAGATTCTTTTAAAAAATCACCTGTCCCTGCCCCTATGTCCAGGATTCGTTTAGCGTTATTTGAATTTTTGTTTACTAATTTTATTTTATGACGAAGGTTTATTTTTTTAACAAATTGATAGAGTTTATCCTTAAAGGATTTAGTGGAGTCTGTATGTGAAATATAATTCTCACTTTCATAATAGTCCGCAAGGTTATTTGGAACTGGATGGGTAATATAGCAATCCAGTTCTTGGTCATATACCAAAGCAAATTCTTCCTTGGTTACGCTGTGATCTACTATTTTTAAATTTGTTGGCATGGGATGAATTATATAGTATAGGCAAGTATCAAAGATACCTACTTCTATGAATTGGGAAAAAGTATTTTAGTTAAATACACAGCTTGATTTATTCTATTGTTCCACGTGGAACATCATCAATTAGTAATTCAATTTTATTTAGTCGTTTTTTTGTCTTAAGGAAAATGTTGATTAAAATCACTAGCGATGGGGGTTAACACAAAAGGGATTGTTCCACGTGGAACAATCCCTTTTGTGTTGTATCGGGTGATTGGATTCACCTTCCCATAAATACAAGTAATACGCTTATATCGCTTGGAGAAACTCCACTTATGCGTGACGCCTGTGAAATGGTAACTGGGCGTATTGCGTTAAGTTTTTCCCTTGCTTCATAGGAAAGGGATTTTAATTTTGAATAATCAAAGTTCTCAGGAATTTTGATGTTTTCCAAGCGTAGAAGCTTATCTGCGTTGTTTTTCTCCTTGGCGATATAGCCGGAATACTTGACTTGTATCTCTGCTTGTTCCAGTACGTCTCTTTTAAAGTTCTCTTCCTGTACAAAACTTGAAACGCTATCCAATTGTAACATGTGATCCATGGTTACATTTGGCCTCGAAAACACCTTAAACATTTTGCCGGATTGATTTACAGTGGCGGAACCAACGCTTTCTAAAATAGGATTAATGTCCTCAGCTGACACACTTGTTTCCCTAAAGAATTCTATAAATTTATTTGAATTGGTTTCTTTTTCTTCCATCCTTT